>JAQNCM010000059.1 GCA_029237615.1 Mucilaginibacter sp. | reverse complement strand
TAAGCCCGATCTTTTCTGCAACCGGACAAAATCCACTATTGACGGAAAAGTCCGCTTAAATTGCGGTCCGACTTTAGTTCCGGTAACTGCAACTTTCTGCGGATTGCCGCCCTGGTTGTAATCCATGGTAACCCGCACAACCCTGCTGGCGTTTTCATTGAACTTGTCATAGCTCAGCTCGTGCCTAATATATACACCAATTAATAAACAGCTTACAATTCCGATAGTTAACCCGGTGATATTAACAAAAGCATACAACCTGTTCTTCTTCAAATTGCGCCAGGCTATTTTAAAATAATTCTTTATCATGATTTTTTATTGTACTATTAGTAAAATCTTAACTGCCAGCTGCTACTGCAAACTGCATACTTCCCCTATTCGCTCCTTAAACTCTTAACCGGGTTAGCTAAAGCGGCTTTTATGGCCTGGAAACTAACAGTTGCTACTGATATAAATATTGTTACCAAAGCTGCTATTATAAATACCCATATACTTATTGAAATTCTGTACTGGTAGTGTTGCAGCCACTTATACATAAAATAATAAGCTATCGGAGAAGCCACCGCGAAAGAGATCATCACTAACTTTAAAAAATCTTTTGAAAGAAGTGTTGTTACACCGGCAACTGATGCTCCCAAAACCTTGCGCACCCCTATTTCCTTTATCCGGTTTTGAGCCATATAAGCTGCCAAACCAAACAAGCCCAGGCATGAAATAACGATGGTTAAACCTGCAAATAAACTGGCCAAGGTGCCCGTCCTTTGCTCGTCGCCAAATTTTTTAGCATAGTCCTGGTCCACAAAATTATATTCAAAAGGATAATCCGGATTGTATTTTTTAAATACCTCCCCTGCACGTTTTAAGTTATTAGAAGTACTATTAGCGTTGTTGAGCCTGAAATGTATCACGTTAAACCACGATTTAGGCCCTTGTATCAGCATATGTTTCACCGGTTCATATGGAGATTGCAATATAAAATCTTTGATAACACCCACCACATGCAATACTTTTGCGTCCTTGGCTTCCCCTTGTGTAATCAACTGGCCAATGGGGTCCTTAAAGCCCATAATTTTAACAGAAGCCTCGTTTAAGATCAGTGCTGTTGAATCCGTCGGATAAGTTTTCGGATCAATGTCTCTTCCTGCTATTATTTTTAACCCCATCGTTTTAACCAGGTCGCCATCAGAATTATAAATATTAAAATCAATTTTGTTATCAGGCGGTGCACCTTTCCAGTGGTATCCCCAGCTGTCGCTCCATCCCTGTGTAATGGGGGCGCTGGTTTTCGCAACAGCTGTTGCGGCGCCGCTGGATATCAGTTCGTTTTTAATATTTTGATAATTTTTACCAATATTTCCGGTCATCATAACATATACCAGATTATCCTTTTTATAACCTGAGTCCCGGTCCTGCGCATATTGTAACTGCTGCCGGATTATGATCGTACATATTATAAGCACCACCGCAAATGTAAACTGAACAACCACCAACAGCTTACGTGGCGTGATCAACGCATTTGCCGCTTTAAATGTGCCCTTTAAAACACTCACCGGCTTAAACGACGAAAGATATAGGGCAGGATAACTGCCGGAAATAACACCGGTGATGATAATAAATGAAAAAGAGATAACCCAGAAATAAGGATTTGAATAAGGAACGAACAGCTCTTTATCCGTTAGCTGATTAAAACCTGATAAGCTGATTTGAATTATGGCTAATGCAATAATGCCGGCAATAAATGAAATGAGTATTGACTCACCCAAAAATTGATAAATTAATGAATTTCTTAATGCGCCAACTACTTTACGGATCCCAACCTCGCGTGCCCGTTTCTCGCTTCGGGCCGTGCTCAGGTTCATAAAATTAATACAGGCTATTAGCAAGATAAATGAAGCTATTATTGAGAATATCCTGACGGTGTCTATTCTGCCACCCGATACTTTCCCTTTTTCGTCAAAACTTGAATACAACCGCCATTTGCTTAAGGGATGTAAAAATTGGTCAATATCTTTCGTATCAGAATGCGTTTTGGTGACATGAACTATGCTTGCATTTGCTTGTGCTTCGGTTACTCCCGGTTTCAGCAACACCCAGGTCTGTATGGAATTATTGCCCCAATAGTTATCGTCCTGCCCTATTTTTTTCATGTAAGACCACGGCATCAGGTATTCAAACTTGAATTGCGTATTGTTGGGCAGATCTTTCATAACACCCGTCACCGTAAAATAAGCATTGCTGTCAATCTTAATCGTTTTGCCCATGGCATTGGCATCTCCAAAAAGTTTCTTTGACAGCTTTTGTGTTATTACAATGCTTTTAATATCATTCAGCGCAGCTTTTGAATTGCCATTCACCAATGGAAAGCTAAACATGGTCAAAAATCCTGGATCGGTAAAGTAACCCTGAATGTTGAGATGCTTTTCGCCTACGGTAAAAAGAAAATTAGTACCGCTTGTGCGCGCAGTTTCTTCTATTTGCGAATAGTCCTGTTTTAAAATTTTACCCATCACCTTTGGGGTAGTACCCCAGCACCAAAGCTTGCCGTCAAAAACTGAACGATTATATACTTCATACAACCGATCTTTTTTTACATGGAATTTATCATAACTGACCTCATTTTGGATCCATAAAATAATCAGCGCTGAGCTTGCCATCCCTATAGCCAGTCCGGCAATATTAATGAAAGAAAAAGCCTTATGGCGAAGCAAATTTCTCCAGGTGATTTTCAGGTAATTCTTCAACATGTAATTTATATTTTTTTATAAGACGTGTTTATACTTTAGTTGGTTGCACCTTATCTATTCGCTTCTTAAACTATCCACCGGGTTTGCAATTGCCGCCCTTAACGCGTGATAACTAACGGTAACAATAGCCGTAAGTATGGCGATAAATCCAGCCATTGCAAATATCCACCAGGAGATTGTTATCCGATAGGCAAAGCCCTGCAGCCAGTTATGCATTGCATACCATGCAACAGGCGAAGCGATTATAATTGCAAGGACAACCAGCTTTAAAAAATCTTTTGATAGCAAAGCATTAATTGAGGTAAGGCTCGCACCCAAAACCTTGCGGATACCGATTTCTTTGGTGCGTTGCTCAATGGTAAATGCGGCCAGGCCAAATAAGCCGAGGGTAGCCAGCATTATTGTTATATAAGTAAAGATGCTGAATATAGACGCCAGCCGGTCTTCTGCCTTGTATTGCTCATTAAAAGCGTCGTCCATAAATGTGTATTCAAAGGGTGTATCGTGGTCATATTTTTTGTAGATGCCCTGCATTGTACTTAATAGGGTTGGTAAATTGGTATGAGGCTTTATTTTAGCAAAAAGAGTACAACCCCAATGCTCATAGTAAGCAGAAGAATCTGACATCATAAAAAGGCCCAGTGGTTGCATCGCTGATTGCATGGAATTGAAATTGAAGTTTTTCAAAACTCCAACCACTTCCGTCTTTTGATTACCCGACTGAATATAAGTTCCAATTGGGTTTGCGTTAAGATGCAGCTTGTCAATTGCTTCTTCGTTGATCACCACACTTTTTGCACTTTTAAATTGCCTGGTTTTAAGAGGCGGAAATTTCCATTTTAAGTTTAACGTGCTGATAAACTGATCATCAACAACCAGTGACGGCAGCAAAACGCCATCACCTTTAGTTTTTCCGTCTATGAAAAATCCATCATAACCTTTATACATGCCGTAGCGGGATGTGGCCACACTGCTTATACCAGCTACTGATTTGATGTCTTGCTTAAACGCAGGATAGTTTTTACCAAAGCTGTTACTTACCGGGATCATCACCACATTATCCCTGTCAACGCCCGTATCCGCATGCCTGAAAAAATATAGCTGCCGGTCAATTACTATTCCGCATATGATCAATCCTACAGAAATAGTAAATTGTAAAACAGTAAATACTTTGCGTACCGTAATGCCACCGGCATTTTTGCTCATTTTACCTTTAAGTGTGGTAACAGGTTTAAATGCGGAAAGCACAATAGATGGATAACTTCCTGCTATTAAAATGGTTAGCACTAATAAGCCAAACAATAACATCAATACCAACGGGCTGTATAAAAACGAATTATCAATTTTTAGCTGCAACACATTTAAGAACCAGGGCTTAAAGGCATAGCACAACAGGTAGCCCAGTACAAAAGATAATGTGGCAAAAAGCGTAGACTCCACATAAAATTGCGTTGCTATAGTTTTGCGGCTTGCACCTGATACTTTACGCACACCTACCTCTTTAGCCCTGAGCGTTGCCCTGGCTGTAGAAAGGCTCATATAGTTAACCAAGGCAAGCAATAATATTAAAATAGCAACCAGTGGAAATATTTTCAGGTATTTGGTATTTGAAGAATCGCCCTGCATGTTGCCATTTAAGTGATCGTCTGACAATGGCGAAAAAGAATAATGTATGTCTTCAAATGTTTTCTCTTTTTTGGCCATCAAATTAAGGTTATGACGCAAAACGGAAGTATCAGAAGCATGGTTTAAAAGCAGGTATACATTAAAATTGCCATAGCTTATCTCTTTTTTCCCCACATAATTAACAGCTTCCTTCATTGCCAGCAGGCTTAAATTCGACGTCACAAATTTGAAGGTGATAGATGAGTTTGATGGGTTATTTTCAGCCACACCAGTAACCTGGTAGGTATATGCACTATCAGTTTTTAATGTAATAGTTTTACCGATAGGGTTTTCTGCACCAAAGTATTTTTTGGCCATGTCTTTTGATATAACCACCGTAAATGGCTTGTTAAGTACATTATTGGCATTACCTGATGATAATTTAAAGGAGAAAAAATTAAAAAAACCTGCATCTGCAAATAGCAACCCGCTTTCGGAAAACTTGTGTTCGGGCGTTAATGGGTTACTTACAACTACCTGTTTGAAATAAGCCATAGTGCGCATATAACCTGCTACGACAGGTTGGTTTTGTTTGATAATAGGACCCGCTGCATAGCTCATAAATGCCATGTTCACGGTAGTGCCATTCATCTTTATAAAAGCCTGTGGCTTAAATATACGGCTGGCGTTAACGTGAAAACGGTCATAACTCATTTCGTGAGCTACATACATCATTATCATCATGCAAACAGCCAAACCGACCGCCAAACCTGAAATATTTATAAGGCTGAACAACTTTTGTTTAGCCAGGTTACGCCATGCAATTTTTATGTAGTTAATTATCATAATAATATAGTTATTGTACCATTCTCATTATTAATTTCTTTCCTAACCTCTGATCACCAATCTCAAATCTCTAAAATCACTCACTTCTTAAGCTTTTAACCGGGTTATTTAATGCAGCTTTTACCGATTGAAAACTAATGGTTATTAAGGCAATAACCAGCGTTACCCCGGCTGCAAGTATAAAAATCCACCAGTTGATGGCCGTGCGGAATGCAAAATCCTGCAGCCATTTATTCATGGCATACCAGGCAATTGGGAAAGCAATCAAGGAGGCGATGGTAACCAGTTTTAAAAAATCTTTGGAAAGCATTGAAGCCACATTTTGCACAGAAGCGCCGAGCACCTTCCTGATACCTATTTCTTTCATACGACGCTCAGCAGTATAAATGGCAAGGCCAAGTAAGCCCAAACAAGCAACAGTGAGTGATAAAAACGTAAACACGCTGAACACTTTACCCATCGTTTGATCTGACCGGTAAAGCTCATCAAACTTGGCATCCATAAAACTGTATTCTATCGGAAGCTCGGGTGCTATTGCTTTCCATTCATTTTGGATAGCATTTATAGCTTCGCCGTAATTGCCCGGTTTAATTCTTACCGCAATGTAGGACGAGCGGATGTTATAAGTTTTTGATGTGGTATAAA
>JAQNCM010000053.1 GCA_029237615.1 Mucilaginibacter sp. | reverse complement strand
TTTACGCGCAAAAGACGGCAGCAACTTTACTCAAATAAACTATCGCGACAGCAACCTCAGCGCAAGCTACCAGGTAGCCTATGCCGAATATTGGGATGGCAAACTAACCGGCTCACAAACGTTAACGTACCTGCCCATCGCCAACCCTTATTATGTTTTATATGCCGCCAAACAATTAGGCGATAGCTACGGCGGTAATCTGGCGGCTTATGTACCTTTCCGTACGGTTACCAATAACAGTCAGCTGGCAAAATGGGTAACAGATTTTACGGAACCTGCTTATTCAAACGGTTATCCTTTTGATATCGGTTTTATTTATAGTGATGACATGGCAGGCCTGCAATTATATTGTGAGCTTGCCCCGCTGGATATCAACCGCAAACCTTTAGCCGGCGGTTCGCAAACAAGTTACCTGTTAAATGATAATGGCTCGTGGCTGCTAAACCAGGATGGCAGTAAAATGATCATCGCTAGTCAATCAACCGTGAGTACGCCAATACCGGCACAATTGGGTTTAAACCGGTTGCTGGTAAACTCTAATTTTGATGACGATGTATCCTATTTCAATTTATCCCTTGGCTATACCAATGGAAGTAACATAACCATCGTTACCCAAACACAAACTGTAAGGATAGACAATGCAGTAGATGAACAGTCTGTTTACTTGCGCTGGATAGGGTTAAGCGGTGCCTGGAATTACTATCGTTTTGTGTATAACCAGGAAATTTCTTTAGACGTACAAAACGCCGTGATTATTAAAAACTACGTTTCTGACTGGGCCAACCAGGAGAGTATTGAAGAAGTAATAGGCAAAAGCGCGGGCCAAAAAATGAAGGTAATGGCCGAGGATCTTTCAGTGGCCGATATTAAGGGATTACAATCCATCAAATACTCACCCAAAGTTCAAATGCTGGTAAATAAAAACCCGGTTAAATGGCAAACCGTTGTACTTAACACCGCCACTTTCAGCGAATATGAAACGCTGAACGGAGTGGCGCCTTTTAGCGTTACATTTAACATGCCGGGGATTAATATACAAACGCAATAGGAAGTCCGAAAGTCGGGAGAGACCGAAAGACCGAAGGTCCTTTCTCGTTCCTGCTTAATGAGCCTTACCAACCATTTGATATCCACAGAAAAACTCAAATCTATCTTCCGGACTTTACTGACTTCCGGACTTTACCGACTTAAAATGAATCAACTCCAATTATACCTTAACGATCAGCTTGTTGACCTGAGTGACGACAGCCCCATCGCGCTCACCTTTCAGATCAATAACCTGGCCGAGGTGCAAAATCAGCAGGGAAACACATCCAACCAGTTTAAGTTGCCTTTAACACAACGTAACCGGCAGATACTTGGCTTCCCGGATGATTTAGCTTTTACAACTAATCTCCCCTATCAAAAGTATGAGGCCAAACTGATACAGGACGGTCTGGAGATAGTCCCTTACGGCATTGGCGAATTAAAAGGTATCGACCAGGATAGCGCCAACATCACCATTCTATCTGGCAATGTTGATTTTTTTGATTCCATTGATGGCAAATTGTATGATATGGGCGATAGCACCAGTATTTGGAGCAATTACGGTCAGAATTTGGTTTGGCAGTCTTATGATCATACCTGGAGCTTAGATAATGCAGCAAACTCCCAAGCCAAAACCGATGGCTGGATATATCCGATAATTGATTATGGTTTATTTACCGAGGACTTTACACAGCATATTGATGTGCATAACCTGCGCCCGGGATTTTTTATTAAAACGGCTATTGATCTGTTATTAAAATCATCCGGGTATAAAGCCACCGGATCATTATTTGGCGATCCGCTTTATCCGTTGATGATAGCGCAATTTTCGAATGGAAGCTTTGGGCATGGAAGCGATTATCAATATCAAATTGACAATAAGGGCTGCGATGTATCGTTAGCCCAATCATACAACGTCACTTATAATGACCTGGCGCAACCGGCAGGAACGATTAAATTTTCAAATGTAATTTTAAATCCCAGTGGTTTTTATGACCCTGCTACCGGTGTTTACACGGCACAGCAGCAAAGTAATGTTAACATCACTTTAACTATACCATCCTTTTATTTTTACGGCAACTATAACGGCAGCTACGCCGCCAATGTGGATATCATTATCATGTACACCGACCCCATAAATGGTGACGTTCCACTTACAAGCGCCAATTTCTATTTGTCAAACAATCCAACATTAACCCGACAGGGTGCTTACCGGCATGGTTATACAGTAACACCAAAAACAGTTATTTCGTTCCAGACAGATCTGCCTGCAAATGGTAAAATAAGAATAACCTACCGGTTTAATGGCTACTCAAAGTCAAACTTCTCAATGGCCCAGGGCGCGGAGTTAACCATTAAATCAAACAACCAGGTGGTTCTGTTCGGCCAAACGGTTCAATGCGAACGGATATTTCCTGATATCTCGCAAAAAGACCTGCTTAAAGATACGTTGCAGCGCTTTGGTATTATTTGTCAAACGGATAATACCAATAAAACAGTTTCCTTTAATTCCATACGCGACATTGTAAATAATATTCCGATAGCAAAAAACTGGACCTCCAAATGCCTCAACCAGGGGAAACAGGTAGCTTTTCAACTGGGTAATTATGCGCAGGTAAATTATATGCAGTATCAAACCGATAAAAATATACTGCCCTTAAAATACGGATGGTCGCAAATTCGAATTGCCGACCAAACACTGCCAGCCAATACCACATTGTTCAGCAGCCCGTTTGGACCGAGTTTAAACCGCCCGTATTATGGTGGTACCGTAGCGCAAATTAAAATGATTGATGATACAAGCGGGAATAATAATTTCAGCCTAAGTGTTGCGCCACGGATATTAATAGACCAAAAGTTAAACATAAGCAATTTGGGTAAAACAGTAACTCTTACCGATAATTTAGGGAATACACGCGTTATCAATGACGTTATAAGTACCCCTTATTTTTATAAACCGGATGCGCCGGAGTTATCAACACAATATGGCCGCGCCAGCCTGATGTTCGATGACCTCCGCAAAAAGTATTACCCCGAGTTAGAGAAAATACTCACCCAAACAAAAAAGATAGTGAGGTATATGATGCTTACACCGCGTGATATACTGGAACTCGATCTGCTGGTACCAGTTTACGTACAACAGGATAGTGCTTATTATTACATTAACAAAATAGATGCCTGGCGCAAAGGGCAGCCAACAAAAGTTGAACTGGTAAAACTTTGATACAATAATATTTACTACTAATTAATAATATATATTTTTCGAAATAATTTGAAAAATAAATAAGTTTATTAAATTTACCAAAAATATTAGCAATTTAAAACATGAAAAAAACCTTACTTATCGCATTATTGTTAATTCCTTTTTTAGGAATTTCACAAACAACCAAGCCCATTGAAGGCTTTTTAGGAATTAAATTTGGCAGTAGCCGTCTTGAAGTGCTCACAGCTTTGAATGCAAAAGGCGGCATTATTGACAAAAAAGAATCTACGCCGGATATGCTTGTTTATAAAAACATAAAGCTTGGTCATAGAGACGCGGGAGCATTTATTGTAAAGTTTATTGAAAATAAAGCATTTGAAGCAGATTTCATTTTTGATCCCGGATTAGACGCAAAAACGATTGATTACTATAACGACCTTGTAGCTGATCTTAACAGCAACTATGGCAAAGGAGACTTCAAACCTATTTATAAAGATCCATATTCGGCTACAGATAATGATGGCGATAAAATTGTTGGTATGAAAAATGCCGAAGTAACCTATGAAACTTACTGGCTATCTGATAATAAAAACACAATAGCCGCCACCATTAATGAGTCGTTAGCCGTTCTACTAACGTACCAAGATGAAGCTCTTACCGGTATAGCTTTAAAAAAACAGAAAGCCAAGGAAAAATCCGATTTTTAACTACAACAAATAGCTCCCTCCCGGGAGCTTATTTTTAAATCATATATATGCCAACTAGCATATATATCATAAAAACAATAATGACTTACTTATGGCAGACGACATTAACAAAAAGATAACCATCGAGGTGGAACTGGAAGCGGATAAGCTCACCGAAGACATTACTAACCTTAATAAAACGATCGACAGTTTGCTGGCAAAACAACAGCAGCTTAATGCCGCGGGACAGCAAAATTCAGCTGCATTCGAAAGCATTTCTTCCAAACTTGATGATCTTCAAAAAAAGCTGAAGGATGCAACAACCCAGGTAACTGCAAATTCAACGGCCTTAAATGCCTTAAGTATATCAGGTAAGACCGCCGAAACTTCGCTGTCAGCCTTAACCACGCAACATCAAAAAAATGCGAAGGCTGCGGAGGATAGCTCGGCGAAAACAAAAGAACTAAGCGGGCAGGTAAACGCCCTCGGCCAGGCGGTAAACCAGCAAAAAAGCAGCACCGACCAAAGTAAAAGTGCACTGGATGGGTATGCAGGCAGCATTGCCAAAGGAGTTGAAAATGCACAGCAACTGGAGAGCAATTTAAATAGCGCAAATAATGTTTTAAGTGCACAGGCTCGCATCTTGAACGGCAATAAGACGGCTTTTGATGCACACAAAGTTACGATGGAACACCTGAAAACTTCTTTCGATGAGATAAAGAATGTTTCGGGCATATTTGGCCCCAGTTTAAAGGAGGCTGCACAAGGTTTCGGCGCAATGAAATCAGGCTTAAAACTGGTACAGGATGGTCTAACAGGAGTTGGCACTGCTATAAGGGCAGACGGCTTCGAGTTTCTGCTGCAAATACTGCAGTTAATGTTTGATTACTTTGTTAAATCGGCAAATGGCAGCAGAATCCTGAAGGGAGCCATATCAGCTATCGGTGTAGTTGTAAACCAGGTAAAAGAATATTTCCATTTATTTGTTGATGGTATAGTAAACGCTTTCTCCCACCCTATTGAAACATTAAAATCGTTGGGGAAAACGATCGAGCAAAACCTCATTAACAGGTTTAAGGCCTTTGGTGTTATATTGGATGGCATTATTCACCTCGATTTTAAAAAAATGGCTAATGGTGCCATACAGGCATTTACAGGTGTTACCAACGCTACGGATAAAATAGGAACTGCTTTTAATATTGTTAAAAAAGGAGTTGAAAATACCGTCGACAAAATGACATCTGCTTACAAAGAAGGTTATAAGCAGGCAGGTAAGCATGTAGAAAATCACGAAAAGAAGGTTAAAGAATCCGTTGACAGGCAAAAGAAGAAATACAAAGAACTGAAAAATGGTGTTGACGGGGTATGTACTGGACAGAGTAAACCGGCAACAGATAACGGAAAAACTATACAAAGCGATACCAGGGAGGAGCCTGTCTCTCCGGATAATCCAACTTCTACTGCTCAAACTACATCCAACGCTCAAAATGAACAAGTAAAAAACACTGTAGCCAAGGAGACGGAAATCAAAAAAACCGCCTTGCAACAGGTGGAAGACTATGCCAAACAATCTGCAGGCAAAATAGCAGCTGATGCTTTAAATATGCTTAATAACAGCATTAAACAACAAAGTGCCGCCAAAATAGCCGCTCTGGAAAAAGATAAGACAGCCGAGTTAAGCAACAGCAGCTTAACATCGGCACAAAAACTGGCTGTTCAGCAAAAATATAAGCAACAGGAAGCGCAGGTAAAAATTAAAGCTTTTAAAGAAGAACAGGAAGCGTCAATAGCTCAAGCCCTAATTAACGGCGCACTGGCTATCACCAAAGGCGGTGCTCAAATGGGTGTGCTCGCTCCTTTATATGTACCTATTATTATTGCCGAAACTGCCATACAGGTAGCAAAAATAGCCGCACAAAAACCACCTGCATATGCAAAAGGCGGTTTACATTACACATCTGATGGTCGTGGAGGGGCATTGCCAGGCTATAGCAAAACAGACAATACAAATGCTTATTTACGCTCAGGCGAAGGCGTTGTGGTTTCCGAAGCGATGCAGGTGCCCTGGGCGCGCAACCTGGTAAGTGCCATAAATGTAGGGTTCGGCGGCCGGGATTTTTCCATTACCAATCCTGGCAGAGGATACGCCGTTGGGGGTATTTTTACTGACGGCGGCGATGCCAACCGGTATTACAATGCACCGGTATCCGACCAAAAGAACCTGGCCAACTCCATTGCCTACCAGATGATAAACAACTTTCCACCGGTGTACGTCGATGTAAAAGACGTGAATAATCAACAAAATATACTGGCACAAACTATTAACAGGGTGAATCTATAACCCCCTGACCCTCTGATGAGGGACGACTAATAAACATATTATTTAAAAGTAAAAAGCATCCCCTTTAGGGGACGGAAAGGGTAATGAATATAAAAATCGCTAATACCTTGTTTGACGATGGCATATTTAGCGCCATGTACAAGGCAGGTTTTATAACCACTAAAGTTTTCATTTACCGGGAGATTTACCTTTGGGTATACGCCCAGGTTAAAATCCGCGGCATCACCAAAAACCAGGCGGTTATGGAAGCCGAAGTGAAATTTATGAAAGATGAACGCACCATTTGGCGGGCTTTGAATAGTTTTGATGAAAATTAAAGCTTTATGCACAATAAACTGTCACCCATAAATAAATTCTGGCTCAGCAAGTACCCCATTTAAGCTCACAATGCATTAATTTTGAGCCAGAACAACAATAAATTTGAGCTATATTTGATCTGATTGGAAAATAAAGCTCACAATGGTGTAAATTTAAGCTCACTAATTAACCTTTTTGAGCTATATTTGATTGCACTACGAGCTTCAAATATATTTTAATGGCTAATATCAATAAGAGTATACTAACATTTATTCAAAATAATCCATCTCATTCGTCTAAAGAAATATATGATAGGTTGGATACTGTAATAGGATATGCCACTTTAAAGCGGATATTAAGCAAGCTTACTTCTGATAATCTAATCACAAAAGAAGGAAAAGGAAAGGGGACAAAATATTTAATTAGTCCCTCCTACGAATTATTCAATCCTATTGATGTAGAAGAATATTTTAAAAAAGAACAGGACGAAAGGCAAATTAAAGATAGCTTTACCTTATCGCTTATAACCGAAGTGCTAAGCAAGGTAAAACTATTTACAACTCACGAAGAACAAAGTCTTGAAGTGCTTCAACAGAAATTTAAACATAATATTTCCAACCTATCTTCAGCGGAATACAATAAAGAATTGGAGCGTTTGGCGATTGATTTAAGCTGGAAATCGTCCCAGATAGAAGGTAACACCTACTCACTTCTAGAAACGGAGCGCTTATTGAAAGAAAAGGAAACTGCTGCCGGAAAACCAAAGGACGATGCAATTATGTTGTTAAACCATAAGGAGGCCATAAATTTTATTATAGCTCATCCGGATTATGTGACCCCACTAACCATTAGGGGAATAGAAGATATTCATAGTATATTGATTAAAGATTTGGGAATCGACCGCAATATTCGCCAAAGGAGAGTGGGCATATCAGGAACTAATTATAAGCCATTAGATAATGAACATCAAATTCGGGAGGCCTTAGTTGATATGTGTACATTAGTCAATAGCAGAGAAAATGTATTTGAAAAATCCCTGCTGACTTTGGTTTTGCTTTCCTATATCCAGGCATTTGGCGATGGCAACAAACGGACGGCGCGGATAGTAAGCAATGCGATGTTGATTGCTAATGAGTATTGTCCTATCTCGTTCAGGACAGTAGATTCCGTCGAGTACAAAAAAGCCATGTTATTATTTTACGAACAAAATAATATAGTTGCTTTTAAAAAGATATTTATGGATCAGTTTGAATTTGCAGTAAAAACTTACTTTTGAGGTCAACTTTTATTTCCGCTATCTGGCAGTGATTTTTAAATTAATTGTTCATTGTAACATTTAATAAATCCATAAATCTAAGTGATAAACATTGTTTATAATGAACTGGAAGATCTTCAACAAGAAAACAGATAATGCCAAACCAAAAAAATCAAAAACCCGCGAGTGGCTTGATGCTTTTGTATTTGCAGTTGTTGCGGCAACTATTATACGGGGTTTATTGTTTTCGGCTTACGCGATACCTTCAGGTTCAATGGAAGGCACCGAACTAACCGGCGATTACCTTTTTGTAAGCAAGTTTAGCTATGGTGCGCGGATGCCCAATACCCCTTTATCCATCCCATTTACTGAACCTGTAATGTATGGCATAAAGACATATATAAACGCACTACAACTCCCCTATTTCCGCCTGCCCGGATTCGCAGATGTAAAAAAGGGGGATATAGTTGTTTTCAACAAGCCAGAGGAGGCTGATGCAAACATACCCGTTGATCAGCGTACCACGTTAATTAAACGTTGCCAGGCCACACCGGGCGATTTACTGAGCATTGTTAACGCCCAGGTCTATATAAACGGCAACGAAGCCAAAAATGCGCCAAAAGCACAAACATCCTATACCGTGGTTACTGATGGCAGAGATATAAACCCACAGATTTTTCAGGACCTGAATATCACTGTAGGGTCGCAAATAATGACCGACACTTTTGAAATGATCATTCCAAATGAAAGTCTGGCAACTTTTAAAAGCTACTCAAATATAAAAAGCGTCGTTCCGGTTATCGCACCAGCTGGCCAGCCTGACCCGGAGCTATTTCCGCACAATGCTAAATTTAAATGGAACCTCGACAATTTTGGTCCTATGATGATACCAAAAAAGGGATGGACCGTTCCACTAAACGACTCTACCTTGATATTATACCGCCGCGCTATTGAGGTTTATGAGCACAATAGGGTACAAACGAGTGGAAAAGAAATATTGATAAACGGTAAAAAAGCGGATAGCTATACCTTTAAAATGAATTACTACTGGATGATGGGCGATAACCGCCATAATTCGCTTGATTCACGCTTTTGGGGATACGTGCCCGAAGATCACATCATCGGCAAAGCAATGATCACTTGGATGAGCATCGATTCAACACAAGACCTTTTTCATAAAGTAAGATGGAACAGGATATTGAACCCGATCAAATAATCTTATTCCCTTTCCCTGCAATAAAAATATTCAAAATAGTTTTAGTTTAGTTAGCTTCTTCAAGTCCTTCTCCCTAGGGAGAGGGATTTTAGAAGAGGAAAATTAACGTACTGACAAAACAGTGTCACCACTTTAATAAATTATTGTAGCGATATTTGTAATGTTCAATGTCTAAACCATGATTCGCTTGATTAAACGATGTTAACGATTTAAAATAATCAGCAACTATTTTAATCAGGGAAATCTTCAAATCCATTAATCAAGATTCAAACAAATGGTACTGACAAAACAGTGTCACCACTTTAATAAAGTATTGTTCCGATATTTGTAATGACAGGTTATGTGATTACCTTGATTAAATGATATAAAGGATGCAAAAATCAAGATACGATCCAGTTATAAAAATATTTAAATCCTTTAATCAAGGTTCAGACAAGTACTGACAAAACAGTGTCACCATCAAATAAAATAATTATTCCGACCTTTTAATTATGCCAATAAGCATAATAAACATTATCTGGAATCAGGAAATTAATCATTCATTACGGCAGTCAGTCTTTACTGACTTTCGGACTCCCATACTTTACTGACTTAAAATTATGAGTTACAAAATTTATCTATACGATACCGATACAGACTGCATTGGCTCCGGCACCTTGTCATCATCATACATACAAGGACAACTGGATGCCGCGGCCGGGCAGGATGTTGAGGTACACATTAGTTCCGTAGGCGGCAGCGCATTTGATGCCATCGCTATTTATGATCTGTTTAAAAAATATCCGGGTAACCTAACCACTTATATTGATGCACTGGCAGCTTCGGCAGCGTCCATAGTTGCTATGGGCGGCAAAACAGTTGTGATGAGTAAATATGCATTACTGATGATCCACAAGCCAATGGTAGGTACCGGTGGCAATGCCGAT
>JAQNCM010000700.1 GCA_029237615.1 Mucilaginibacter sp. | reverse complement strand
GCCGCGGATTGGGCGATCGGCAGCCAGGCGGCGTCCGCCCCGGCCATGCCGACTGCGAGCCATATGGCGCCCAGCCGGTAGAGTTCGCTGCCAGCGTCGGACAGCGCCTGCCCGGCCCAGAGCGTGCAAACGCCCGGGTCCTTGAACAGTCCGATGTAGGGATGCGATCCGCCGGGTTCTTTGGCCGCCCGCGACATGATTCGCTCGCCCCTCCGCCGACGGAGGATAAGGCGCCGTCACGACTGAGGGACGTCTCTTCGCCGAAAAACGGCCCGTTCCTTGGGAAGTGCAAAGCCCATGGACGCCCCGGCGGCATCTACGCGCCAGGGTGAGGTGTTGAGGGGCAGTCAATTCAGCGAGATTGGAGCAATGCGCGAGCTCAGACGTGGTCGCTAGCCTGACAGCCGATCGAGGGGCGCTGGATCAGGGCGCATGATCCGGAAATCTGCTGCAAAGCGCGGCCTCTTCACACCGCACGGCTTTGCAACCGAACGTTACGAAGCGGGGAAGTCGTGCCAAACGCCTATGGACTGCGAGCCTCTGCCCCATCTCGCACGACAGGCCAATTCCCTGTTTGGCGCAGGCCGATCATGTCCTCGGTCATCCTCGGTTCCTCGGTTCAGGTTGAGCTTCACAACCCGACTCTACCGAGAATCTTGGATGACCACCGCTACGCCGCTCACTCGCTACGGCGCCTTGTGGGGCGCGCTTCGCGAGCGGCTTGGCCACCGCCCAGCTACACCACAACCGGGGACACGACCTGTAGCCCTGCAGAACCCTAATTCGGGGTCGCCTTCATCCCCCCTCGCCGCGCCAAACAAGTCGATCCACCTTCACTATACAATTCACAAAGGTTTCCCATTGAGCAGAGCGGTGGTTAACTCGGTAATCCGAGGCAGTACGACTGCATGATCCGGCCGAAAAGCCGCGCCGTGGGCTGGCGTAGAGGCCTCGCCACAATGGAGGCAAGGTGATGCTGGCGCTTAGCGAATCTCCCGGGCGATGTGGCCAGCGGACCTGCGCGTCGCTGGAACGGACAGCAAGCAATGACCATCCAACCTGGGGCCCCGCTCACTTACCAGCCCTTCCCTGGAGATAACGTCGGACCAATACAGGAAACCCCGTGGGCGGGAACCCACGTGGTGGTTCTGACCCTATCCCCGTCCCGGGATCCGGTGGTGATGGGGAAGATCGTCTCCGCGCTAGACGCGGCCTATTCCGAATATGCTCTAATCACCGGTCGGACACCCGTTTCGTACGGAACAATAGACGGGTTACTCACGCTGGCCGAGCTGCCCGACAATCCGAGCTACACATTCGCAGAGCAAGGCTACCTCGGCTTCACCGGCATTGAGTTCCAGACGACCTACTTCAATCTGCTCTACGACGACGTGCGGAACACCAACACCTACGACCAAGGTCCCTTTTACGAACTGGGCCGCAATTTCTGGTTTTACGGAGACCAGCTTGGCGCGGTGGATGCCTTCGTTACCGGCTTCGCGATCGTGAACCGCTTCATCTCAATGCAGCTCGCCGGCCTCCCAGGAGGCCCGTTCGGAAGCATGGACTTCAGCACCTTCCGAAACTCAATTTTGGTGGATCTTGTCAATACCGCCTTCGCGTCGGGGAATTACTCGCTCGAAAATACAATCGCAGCCGGTGTGGCTCCGAACACGGCCAACCACTGGAGCTCGGCCGATCTGGCCGGAGCGCTACTATACCAAGTCTTCCAGGACGGGGGGCTAGGCGCATATCAGGCCTTCTACGCCGACCTTGCCAAGCTCCCGAAAGCAACGACGGCGCAAGCAGCCATCGACAACTTTGTCTCAGCCGCCAGCCAGGCTCTCGGAGTGGATGCCAGCTTCCTCCACAAGCAGGTTGGACAGGCCTTCCAGTCCCCTACCCTCGCCAGCCTGGATCTAGCGGCGGAGCGGGTTTGGCGCCTCGAGGCAAGTCTCGTTTCAACGCAACAAGCCGGCGCCTCCCACACCTTCACGGGATCTGCCGGACGCGAGGTTCAATACCTGATTGACTCCTCGCACTTGGTCGAAACGGGCCAGAGCCTATTGGTCACGACCCTCAAGGCGCTTCCATCGCTTGCGCAGGACGCAAGCTCCGTTGCAACCCTGGCCTATGAATTCTTCACCGGCAGCGTCCCCTCGGCGGCCGGGATGGACTACTTGGTCTCTCCGACGGGGCCGAACCTGAACAATCTGAACTCTTCCTACTACCAGTCGTTCAATCTGGAGAACCGCTACATCAACTTCGGGGTGAACCTCGGGAAGAACGGGGCGGGCGCTGCCAACTTCGCCGCCCACTATGGCGCGCTCAGCCTCTTTGAGGCGACGCGGCAGGCCTATGCCACCCTCTTCGGCGACGCGCCTTCCGACACCAAGCTGCACGCCCTCCTGGACCCGAGCACGATCATCAATGGCCCGACGGTCACCCGCGCTGAGTACTTCGCAATCTACGGCGGGGACGGCCCCAACGGCATCGGCGCCAAGGCAGCCATGGTCGGCTGGCTCATGGCGGAGGCGGTGAAGGCGGACCTTGGGACCTACGCCCTTTCCAATGACGCCTTCCTAACGGATGTGGCCCTGCACAACGCGCCGTTCGGCGTCGACATCATCGGCCACTACGCCCAGCCGGGGTTTGTCTTTCATCCGGGGTGAGAGCGCGTCGGTACGGATCTCAGGACCTCACGCTTGAGCGTTGCTCGGGAGGCCGGTCACTCCGGGCCCGGCGCTCGCACTCGGCTTCCAGCCAGCGGTTGAGCTCCTCCAGCGTCCTGAAGCGCAGCCGCGGCTGGAAGATGTTGTCGGGGGCGTAGCCCACTTGGTTCTCGGCCTGGCCCTTCTCCCAGCCCGAGGCCGGCGTGCAGGCGACCGGCTCGATCAGATCGTGCGAGCACATCTGCTCGAAGCGCCGGTTGAAGCGCCGGGTCTTGCCGGCGAACACCGCCCATCTTGACCCGCAGCTGAACAAGCCGCCGATCTGGCCATCAAAGCCTCAAGGACAGGGGGTCATTTTTCGACGCCGATCCCCTCGAGATGGGGGTCAATTCTCTA
>JAQNCM010000036.1 GCA_029237615.1 Mucilaginibacter sp. | reverse complement strand
CTGAAAGAAAAGAACATGGATGATATTATTTTGAAGGTTTATCAACTGTGTAAAGACAGTGCCGCATTGCCTAAGGAAAGTGTTACAAATTATGTTAAAGCAATTTACGAGCCTTTTACCGACCAGGAAATATCCGACCGTATTGCAAAGATCATTACCCCAAAAGAGATAAAATGCGAAGTGAAAGTACTTTATCAAACACTTGATAACCTTCACAAGGCCTGTCCCGACCATGCCGGCGACTGGTATTTTTCTGGTAATTACCCTACTCCGGGCGGCAACAAAGTAGTTAACCGCGCTTTTGTGAACTGGATGGAAGGAAAGAACCAAAGAGGGTATATGTAATTTGGCGAGTAGGCAATCGTTAGTGGTGAGTATTGAGAAGTGAAGAATAATCGATATAAATATTATCACTGACAATTCACCATTGACTAATCACCACTCACCCGGTAGGTGGTAAGAAAATGATATGTGTTACCAGCTTATCCACTAAAACCAGCGAAGCGATTATCAACGCTATACCCGCAACTTCATTAAGCCGGTGAATAAATTTAACGGATATTTTATCGCGTAGTTTATCGGCATAAAATGCCTTCGTAGTATCAAGCCCAAACTGAACAATAAGTACAGTCAAGAACATAATGACTATTTTTAACGAGCGGTTAGGAACGCCCTCATGGTAAACAGTACTGGCAGCTCCGATAACTATGGTCCAGTGAAAAAGGATTGTGGGATTAAAAATACACATCAAAAATCCCTTTAAGAAGTAACCCGCCCGGTGTAACCTGGTAGGTACAGGCAGCGTGGTAGTTTTGTAGGTTGTTTTGGCTTTTTTGAATATATAATATATTCCGATTACAAATAATATAATGCTGCCTACAACGCCTGCATATATTTTATCGTGAGGTGTTACATCAAAATATTGTGAGCCAAAAAGTATAGCACCCACAAATACCATATCGCTGCAAACAACCCCCAAGGCTAAGGCTACACCTGCCTGGAAACCCTTCTCGAGGCTTGTTTTTATTAAAGCGAAAAAAACAGGGCCTGTTAAAAACGTAAGCACTAATCCAAATCCAATACCAGAAATTATAGCTTCTATCATTAATTCAGGCTTTTTGCACCTTTAAAATAAAAACGGCAGCACGAATATGCAATTTTATATGTTAAACAACCAAACTTAAAATTGTGATTAAATAATTTAAAATAATGGCAGAATTGCAAAAAATAGCTATGTTTAGTGTTTTAAAATACCTTTTGTGTAAACCTAATTAACAATGGAACAAAACAAGTCAACAAATCTTAAGTCAGCACTCTATACCCTGATTACTGTGTTTTTCTTTTGGGGATTTATCGGAGCGTCAAATGGCGTATTCATCCCTTTTTGTAAAGCCAAATTTGGTTTGGATCAATTTCAAAGTCAACTTATAGATTTTGCATTTTATGGGGCCTATTATATTGGAGCCTTACTACTTTTTATTTTTAGCAGCATTGCAAGGAAAGATATTTTAAATGGTTGGGGTTTTAAAAAAGGAATTATCAACGGACTTCTGATTAGTACTTTTGGTGCGGCAATGATGATTTGGGCTGTTACTTCCGGAAATTATTTTCTTATCCTGGGTGCCTTATTTATAGTGGGTTTGGGCTTCTCTTTACAACAAACTTCGGCCCAGCCTTTTGCAGCTTCATTAGGAGAGCCTCATACTGCTTCAAACAGGTTAAATTTGGCTGGTGGTGTTAATTCATTTGGAACAACAATCGGCCCTGTAGTGGTTTCTTTTGCGCTATTTGGAGTAATAGCTAATGTAAATCAGGAATACATCAAAGAATTTGCTCAGAAAGCAAATTCTTTAGATAAAATGGAGATCCTGTATATGTTTGTAGGAGCGCTATTTTTATTGTCGGCTGGGCTTTTCTTTTTTTCTAAAAAAGTACCCGCTGGTAAAGGTGATCCAACGTTTGAGCCTGCAAAAAAGGCAATGACTACACTAATCGTCATTACTGTATTTTTAATCGTTATTTTTGGTTATATTTTTGCACGTTACGGGCAGCCTGAATATATCTTACGTTTTATTACGAATAAGGAAAAAGATTTCTTAGGGTTAGGCTTAACCGTAATTTCGTTACTTGTTGTAATATTCGGATTATTATTTGCGAACACTGCTGCTCAAAAGAAGCCCGAAGGTTGGGGCGCAATGAAATACCCCCAATTAGTTTTAGGAATGATTGGGATATTTACCTATGTTGGTGTTGAAGTCACCATTCAAAGTAACCTGGGCGCACTGTTAGGCACCAAGGATTTTGGCACTATTACGGGTTCGGCAATCGCTCCATATATATCAATGTATTGGGGTAGCTTAATGATCGGTCGTTGGGCTGGAGCAATCGCCGTTTTTAATCCGTCGAAAAGTTTGAGGAAAATTTTATTGATTATAGTCCCTTATATTGCTTTTGGAGTTGTATTGGCAGTAAACTCCATTTCTGGCCAAAATATAACACCGCTATATGCTTATGCAGGTGTCGTAGCTATCCAGATTGCAGGATTTTTCTTAGGTCAGGATCGCCCGGCCCGTACTTTAATGATTTTTGGGTTATTAGGTATGATTGCGATGATTACGGGATTATTGACCCATGGCAATATTGCAACTTATGCATTTATGAGCGGAGGCTTGTTTTGCAGTATTTTATGGCCATCTATTTTCGCTTTGGCTATTGCAGGTTTAGGAAAGTATACCTCTCAGGGATCAGCCTTTTTAGTTATGATGATTCTTGGTGGTGGGATTATACCACTCCTTCAAGGTAAACTATCGGATATCATTGGTATTCATCAATCTTACTTCATCCCTGTTTTATGCTTCTCTTATCTTGCCTTTTATGGATGGAGAATAATAGGCATACTTAAAAAGCAAGGAATAGAACACGAGGTGGAATTAGGAGCTGCTCATTAAAAAATGACTAAACTATCATTTGACCATATTTTCATGAACCTGGCAACCGACCTGGCCAAACGCTCACATTGCGTTAAGGCCCAGGTCGGTGCCGTTTTAACAAAAGAAACCCGTATTATTTCCATAGGATACAATGGCCCTCCGGCAGGTACACATAACTGTGATGAAGAGTGGCCGGATACCGGATGCCCCAGAGATTCGAAAGGGAGCTGTTCGCTGGCGTTACATGCCGAGGAGAATGCCATACTATATGCAGTAAAAAATGGCGCTAACCTTGAAGGTGCTACCTTATACACTACTTTATCACCTTGTTTGCCCTGTGCCCGGCTAATCTTTTCGGCCGGTGTTAAGAAAGTATTTTTTGACAAATCATACGCTGCCTACAAAGGGATTGGTAGTGATGAAGGCGTTGATTTTTTAAATCGATTTGGTGTAACTGCTGTGAAGTTTGAGGCAGAATAATTAAAGA
>JAQNCM010000680.1 GCA_029237615.1 Mucilaginibacter sp. | reverse complement strand
ACCTGACTACATTGTCAACAGACCCCGACAGTCACCTACCCCTTACCCGGATAGCTGATCGTTACATTTTACCTTAAAAGTAATCTAATTTTACTATCTATAACTACCCTTATAGATTATCGAATCTATCTTATACTTTAGCGATACTAGTAGTAGTTTAAGTATAATATAATATCGTTCTAGGTCTTTTCTAAACGAGGATTTTATTACTTAGCCCGAAACTAAGCTAAAGTATTTATCTTAGTTAAAGTATCTAAGGACTTATTATTAAAAGACGAGAATAACTCTAGATAAGTTTTAGAACCTTTACTTTTTATACTCGCTTTATAATAAGATATATTCGAAGTAAAAAGTATTAGTATTCTACTTTATTTAAAAGAGATTAATTATACTATTAACTTAATTAATAGCGAAAAACTACTATATAGACTTATTTACCTTTTTTTGTAGTAGAAGTTAACTAAATTATACGAGTATTACGATAACTTATAGATTAGCTATATATAGCTTTCTAAATCCCTAGTAGAATCGTTAATTATCTTCGTTCTAAAGAAAGATAGTATCCTTCGATTATATATTAACTATTATAGCCTTAATAAAGTTGCGGTCTAAAACTAATACCTATTTCTTTTAATCTTTAAGATTCTAAATTATATAACGTTATTTAAGTAGAAGTATTTTATAAAGATTAATATTTAGAAAGCTCACTACTATATTTATATCTAAAAGTGAGTGAGTTCATGGGGCTGAGTCGAAGCATAGGTCACCTATCGGGCTACCTTAGCTTAATACTGTCGCCAATAGAGCCAGTCATGCAGTGAGCCAGTCATGCAGTTTGGTAGACCATTTGTAAAGTCCACCTGCAGCATTGGCCCTGTATAAAGGCCGTGTGTCTGAGGCGCTGCAGGCGCTGCTTACCGGTTGCCATAGGCGCGACCTTGCTCTCCACCAATGATTTCTGGTTCTCCAACGCAGCAAATCTGACTCAGAGGCCATTGTGGGCATTTATGTTGTGCCTCGATGCGCCCCCGTTGCATGGACAGGGCGAACAGTTGCCGGCCTAGTAACAATATGGCGCGGTAACCAACCATATCTTCCATGTAAAAAGCCATATTTTGCTTGAAAATAACTGAGCTAAAGCTATAAGTACCAGCTCATGGTCGGCTGGTCTGTCCAAAACAGTTCTGTTCCCTGGGCCAAGACGATATGGAATACTTAATCCAACTCAGACTCAGGGTGAGATCCTCTACCGTGTCACGTAACCGTCTTGGCGAGGAGTGTATTCGCTGACATCCAACTCCTAGATATCCTAAGATATGTCGGTTCTGTTTGATCCCTTCCCGACTGCACATCAGAGTGATGGTCTGGATCCCGCTGGACCATTTGGCCTACTTCGATCCTACTGTGTCTGTCAAGCACATTGAACTCGAAATACAAACGAATTTGCAAATGAGCTTCGCTCACTCAAGCCACCAATTCCGTGTCATTCGCCATTCCCGGCAAATCTTCTCCCAGCTCTTCGGCTTGACTGAATCGGTACCAGAGGAATTGGGAATCGCACTCACACAACGCAAGTCAATGGAAAGGTGGGACAGTATCAGCTTTACCCTCGACCATGGCCTCGACCGGGACGATCTCAATCCAGCGCTCATCTACCTGGATTGTCAAGTCATCGGTGGTGCCGTAATCTTTCGATCGAAGGAGATGACCGGAGAGGCGCGTACTAGGATCAACACGTCGCACGAGAGACTCGAAGGTCAGTGTAGGGAGAGGAACAATACTCCACGTTCACAGGAGTAGAGGAACTTTAGCTCCTCTGATTTTCGATAGGGTCATGTCTTAACAAACCCTGACTCTTTCTCCAAGTTTGATCTGAATGTAATCTCACGCAACAACAAAAAGCATTTCTTCTATAGGTAGAGAATAAGACCCGAAGCCCCCAATATACGCCATCGAACACATACTACACAAACACAGGGTAAGGTACATCAAGCAAAAACTCAGAGACGAGGCAAAAGCCATCCGTCCTATCGTCCTCTACCTGTGCCTACTCCTTTCAAAAGCCGACTGGAACCCTCGAGCAGCCCACGCCTCAGCCGTATAGAACCCGCTGTCCGGGCCTACCCTGGGATCCCTGGAAGGGTTGTAGTCGAGAAACTCTTGGAGATACTGGGCATGCTGCCTGGCGACCGGGCCATTCCGACGTGCACGCCACAAGCCATCGGCCTCGATACATGACCAGCTTATGTTGTCATCTGTTATGAACTTCACGTTCTGTCGAGTCCAGGTACAATTGCCGTCACTGAGGAATATAAGCTTCCCACACCTTATCACCCGCACGTCCATTATGAATGTAAATACCAGAAATGTCTGTTCCGGGTAGCCTCGACTGGGGAAAGTTTGTGTTTCTTTGCTTCATGTTGCCCGTGAGCAGTCGCTCTCTCCTTCAACCACCTAAATGTCGTATATCGCCTTTAGGTTGTAATAGTCGTGAGCGTTCTTGGATTGTGGTAGAACGGCACTTTTCCTTCGATATGATCGACAACAAAAGGCGGCTGACTACCCGGGCCAGTCGCATTGTGAATAGCTCTGATATCGTTGTTGACTTTGTTCATTAATTGGGTACCTGCCACGCTTACGCTTTCATTCTTGCCAAGGAAGACCGAGATAACTGGCAGGTCATCTTGACCGGGAAGATGCGCTGTGTCCGGGTTGTAGGTATCGTGAAAGATGTCGAAAACAATAAACGTCCGTAAATCCCAATGTGTTTTTACAGCAAATGCTATAAATATACCACAAAATAAAAATATTTGAGTCGTGTAA
>JAQNCM010000027.1 GCA_029237615.1 Mucilaginibacter sp. | reverse complement strand
TTTTTATGCAATATAAACGCCTCCGGCTGGACTTTTTGTATGTCGGTATTTAACAAATCTTCATAAACCTTATCAATACCATCAAATACAAAAATAGACTGTGTAAGTCGTCCGCTCTGTAAAGCGTGCAAAGATACAAATCTCAAATTATTGTATTCAAGATAATGTACCATATTTCCAAATGGCTGCTCAGTTAGTAGTTTTCCCGGTATTTCTTCCGGTGTAATCACCGCGGGCACCACAATGCTACTTGTCAGTTCCCTGTTAACAGACGGATCATAAACACCATTCGTTGCACCCGTTTTAATCGCCGCCAAAAATAATTTACGTGGCTGTATCCGGGTATCAAATACTACAGGGCCTTTGGCGGATAAATGATCAAAAGCGTAATTATAATTGCTCCATAAAGTTTCGCCGGTATGTGCGTCTATTGCTAATAGTCCTTTATGTACCGGGCCTGTTTCCGACTCGTAATAGTGCAGCAGCAACACACCATCATAAGCCGCTTCCATGCCGGTAAGCCAACGTTCAGGACTTGTCAGTTCTTTAAAATGCAGTACGCCACTTTGCAGGCTCATCGATCCAAAAAAAACTTTTCTGTCTGCATTGTTTCTCAACTCCAATACAATAATATCCGATAGCTCATCAATTTCCATTCGCCAGATGGTGGCGTTGAACTGTTCGCTGATGATGGGCTGGATGTTCATGATTTTACAAAGATGCCGATGTATTTCCGAATTCGGAATTCCCATTTTTCACTGTCGTTAATTTAATGGAGCTGAAGGGCTTCCCCGTTCCGGATTTGTTTGACATCTACAAATCACTTATTAGGATCAATATAATCTTTAAATCCTAAAAATCATGGTTCAGACAATTGCTTTCATTATAATTTATAAATTTGGCGACTGCTATTATTTAGGGCAGTTTAATTCTATTCCAATTAATATGAGCAAAGGGGTTGTAAGTAAAGACGAAGATTATTCGCAATGGTATAACGATCTGGTAATTAAGGCTGATATGGCCGAGTACTCGCCGGTTAAAGGCTGTATGATTATAAAACCCTATGGTTATTCGATATGGGAAAAAATGCAGGCTACGCTGGATGTAATGTTTAAAGAAACAGGGCACAGTAACGCTTATTTCCCACTATTTATACCAAAATCTTTTTTTTCTAAAGAAGCCAGTCACGTGGATGGTTTTGCAAAGGAATGCGCTGTAGTAACCCATTACCGTTTAAAGAACGACGGAAACGGAAATATAGTAGTGGATGAAGATGCAAAGTTGGAAGAAGAGCTGATCGTTCGTCCTACGTCAGAAACCATCATTTGGAATACTTATAAAGGTTGGATACAATCGTATCGCGATCTGCCTATCCTGGTTAACCAATGGGCCAACGTAGTGCGCTGGGAAATGCGTACACGCCTGTTTTTGCGTACTACCGAGTTTTTATGGCAGGAGGGTCACACCGCCCATGCAACTGCCGAAGAGGCCATTGCGGAGACCGAACAAATGCTGGATGTTTATGCTGACTTTGTCGAGAACTGGCTGGCGCTGCCGGTAGTACGTGGTAAAAAAACCCCTAATGAACGTTTTGCAGGCGCGCTGGATACGTATTGCATTGAAGCCTTAATGCAGGATGGTAAAGCCTTACAGGCTGGTACCTCGCACTTTTTAGGGCAAAACTTTGCGAAAGCATTTGATGTTAAATTCACTACTAAAGAAAATAAGCTTGATTATGTTTGGGCAACCTCCTGGGGCGTGTCAACCCGGTTAATAGGTGCGCTGATCATGGCCCACTCCGATGATGCAGGACTTGTATTGCCGCCAAAACTGGCACCTATACAGGTGGTGGTAGTGCCTATCTATAAACATGAAGAAGAACTGGAAAATATTTCAGCATTTGTAGCAACGCTTACCAAAGAGTTAAAAGCTAAAAATATTTCTGTTAAGTTTGATAAGCGCGATACGCATCGTCCCGGTGCTAAGTTTGCTGAATATGAATTAAAGGGCGTGCCTTTGCGTGTGGCTATTGGCAGCCGTGATATGCAAAACGGAACCGTTGAACTGGCCCGCCGGGATACAAAAACCAAGGAAACGGTAACCCAGGAAGGTCTGACAGCGCACATTGAACAAATGCTGGAAGAAATTCAGCAAAATATTTATCAGAAGGCTTTAAAGTTTAAAACGGAAAACACTACTGAGGTAGATAGTTACGATGAGTTTAAACGCCTGCTGGACGAACAGCCCGGTTTTATATCAGCCCATTGGGATGGCACGCCCGAAACCGAGCAACAAATAAAAGACGAAACCAAAGCTACTATCCGCTGTATTCCGCTAAATAATAAGCAGGAAGCCGGAAACTGTATCCTAACTGGTAAGCCAAGCAGCCAAAGGGTATTGTTTGCGAGGGCTTATTAAGCAGCCCTCCTAATTCCTCCCCGGTAGGGAGGACTTTAAAAAAAACTAAATTAAAAAGCCCTTCTCTACCGGAGAAGGGTTGGGGTGAGACCATGAAATTCGCAACAAAAGCTATACATGCAGGACAGGAGCCCGATCCGTCAACAGGGGCGGTGATGACACCGATATACCAAACATCTACCTACTGGCAAAAATCGCCGGGGGACAATAAAGGATATGAATATTCGCGCGGTACCAATCCAACCCGTAAGGCATTGGAAAATTGCCTGGCTGCATTGGAAAATGCGAGATTCGGACTTGCTTTTTCGAGCGGCATGGGCGCGACTGATGCGGTAATGAAACTGCTTTTGCCGGGCGATGAAGTAATTACCGGTAATGATTTGTATGGTGGATCATACCGTATGTTCACTAAGATATTTGCCAACTATGGGATTAAATTTCATTTTCTTGACCTTTCCAATCCGGAGATTGTCAGGCAGTATACCAACGATAAAACGAAGCTGGTTTGGATTGAGACACCTACCAATCCCACTATGCAGATCGTTGATATTGAAGCAATAGGCAAGATCACAAAGGAGAGAAATCTGCTGCTGGTGGTTGACAATACCTTCGCATCACCTTACCTGCAAAACCCTATCGAACTGGGGGCCGATATTGTGATGCACTCTGTAACCAAATATATCGGCGGTCATAGCGATGTGGTGATGGGTGCGTTGATGCTGAATGACGAGGACTTGTATAAAAGACTGTGGTTCATTTATAATGCCTGCGGCGCAACACCAGGACCGATGGATAGCTTTTTAGTACTGCGCGGGATAAAAACCTTGCACTTGCGCATGAAGGCACACTGCGAAAACGGTCGCAAAATAGCGGAGTACCTGAAAACACATCCTAAAGTGGATAAGATATACTGGCCGGGCTTTACCGATCACCCTAATCACGAAGTAGCCAAAAAACAAATGCGTGACTTCGGCGGAATGATCTCTATCACCCTTAAAGGCGCCGATTTGCAGGAAACATTTAAGGTCGCTTCGTCCTTTAAAGTTTTTACGCTGGCAGAATCACTGGGCGGCGTGGAATCATTGATCAATCACCCTGTTACTATGACACATGCCTCCATCCCGAAAGTTGAACGGGAAAAAGTTGGTGTGGTGGATAACCTGCTGCGCTTAAGCATAGGCGTGGAGGATGTGGATGATTTGCTGGATGATTTGAAGCAGGCGTTGGGTTAATAATATACAAACAACATGTCATTGGCACGAAGCAATCGTATGCTATGCGAGCGGTTATGCAAAGTTCGCGATTGCCGCGCTACGCGCGCAATGACATCAGGAAATTATCCGGATGATTGAAAATATAAAGGCTTTCCTCGATTCAAAAGTTACCCGGTACAACCGTCCTGAATTTATTCCCAATGACCCGGTGTGCATTCCGCATTTGTTTACAAAAAAGCAGGATATCGAAATCATGGGGCTTTGGGCTTCGGTATTAGCCTGGGGACAGCGGGTTACCATCATCAACAAATGCAGGGAGCTGATTACTTTGATGGATGGTGCGCCTCATGATTTCATTATGAACCATGAGGAAACCGATCTTAAGAGTTTGCTGCAATTTAAACACCGCACCTTTAATGCTACCGATACGCTTTATTTTATCGCGTTTTTCAGGTATCATTATTCTCATAACGACTCTTTAGAATCAGCCTTTATTGCTCCAAATGTTATCCTGAGCGATACCGGAGGATCTTCTTCGCCCAACAGAAATACGGATCGCCTTTATTCGCCGAAGATCCTTCACGCGGTTCAGGATGACAACTCAGCTATTGAAAACTCATTAAACTATTTCAGAGGCTATTTTTTTTCGCTGCCGGATTATCCGCATCGTACCAAAAAACACATCTCCTCGCCGGCACAAAAATCAACCTGTAAAAGGCTTAATATGTTTTTGCGCTGGATGGTACGAAACGATAATTGCGGCGTTGATTTCGGCATCTGGAACCAGATAAAACCGGCCGATCTCATCTGTCCGTGTGATTTGCATGTAGACCGTGTAGCCCGCAAGCTCAACCTCATTACCCGCAAACAAACTGATTGGCAAACAGCTACAGAACTTACAGATCGCCTGCGTGAATTTGATCCTGTTGATCCCGTAAAGTATGATTTTGCGTTGTTTGGGTTGGGGATAGAGGAGAAGTTTTAGGTTTTTACATTTAAAATCTACTTACGCTCCTATAATTGGATATGAATTAATGTTTTTGTGAATTTGAGTATGACAACGTTTACCGTAAACATACAAAATGAAAAGGGTCTGCCTGTTTTACAGGAGATATTAAACCGTTTTGGTTTGTCATACACCATTGAGGCGGATAAAGAATTTGTTTTTACTGAAGCAGAAATAGCTGGGTTTTGTTAAAGCTAAGCAAGATTTATTGACTGTAAAACAACAGCCCATAACCGGACAGATGTAGAAGACGACTTGAATTGTGCCTACAATAGTAGTTATTCGGAGTAATTTTTTATTCCGAAATTGACCAGTGAAATTTCATCGTCCCTGATCTTTCTTCCTTTTAACGCTTCGTATAAATAAATGATGTCGTCCTTTTTTACGCCTAGCTTTTTTAAGTTTAACACCCATTTTATAACTGCTATTTCTTTATTGCTTGCATAAATGTTCTCTGCAGCGGTAGCGCCTTTTGCGATCATAGCTCCATCATATTCATGCCCTTTTATGGGTGTCCAGAAATCAAGCTTACCGCCATTTTTGGATTCACTTATTATTTTGTTTCTGAATTCAGTTGTGAGTTTAGCAGTATTATCGTTTGAAGCTGTAGTTTGGCCTGATACTCTGATTGTTGTTATAAACAGAAGGATGGCAAAAATGTATTTCATAGTATTAGAGTTTAGAGTATAAATAATAAAAAAATTAAATTAATACGCTGCAATAACGGTATTATAATTTATAACAACACGGATTAATTACAAATACGTGGGTAAAGTTGGAAATGATACAATCGTAAAATATTGGTTATTACCAATGTTATGCTTTGTTAGGTTTTCTGAAACCTCACCGAATCATCATTGCGAAGAATGAAAGCAATCTCTAAGCTGTGCAGATCAAATAGATAAATGTTGTTACGGAAATAACAGCCGGCTTTATCTCATCAAAAAGGCTGCGTTCAATAATTTGCTACTTTAGGAATGCTTCATTCTTTATAATGACGCGCGGGAGGGTCTTTGTTCGCATCACAAACCTACGCCTCTTCTTTAAAATAAACCTTGTAGTAGTTCATGTGCTTGTCATCATCAAAGCCCTTTTCAATAAGCTCTTTATCACCGTGAATGTAGATGTGAAAGTTTTTATCCAGCTTTAATACGCTTTTATAAACGCGGGATTGCTTTTTTACGGCGTTGTCGGAAATCTCGAAAGTATCAGCAATCGGGCTGTCAAATTCCTGTTCGTACTGGCTCTTAAAGTTTTTGAACGATTCAATAGCTTTGGGGTTGCCAATCACTTCGCCGCTAAACTCATCCATATCAAAAGTGTCTTTTTCTTTAAAATACTTCATGCTGCGGTTCAGGAGATCTATCTTGTCGGCTTTACTCATTTCAAACTCATCATCCAGTTTTTGGGTAACAAAGTTTTTATAGATACCCAGCGTATTGCTGGTTTGATTAAAGCTGTCGTTACGGATTTTGAGCTGTAAAAACTGGTCTTTCCAATAGATGGCAGCATCCTGTCCGCCATTGGTTTTATCAATCACAACTACCTTGTAGCCGTTCTCTTTTTCGATATTAAATATCAGGACACCTTTATCCAGCTTATTTATATTGATGGCATTTTCTTCATAATCAACCTGGAAGCCGCCTTTATCAGGATAAACTTTTAGATATGTTTCCTTATTTTCCGATTTAAAGATACCGATTGCGTCCAGCGGGTTACCTTCTATCTGAACCTTGTTAAAATAGACAACATACAGTTCGCCGCCTTTTATATTGGGATGATTGGCTACTTTATACAAGTGTTTGGCAATCTGCTCAGATGTTTCATGAAACTTTTCTTTATCAGTAAATACCTGTGTGGCAAAGTGGTGCAACTCGTTTAAATTAAGGTCGCCACTGCTGTGGGTTAGGTGGTAAACCTCGTTAGCTTTTTCAAAAGGCTTTAAAAAATATTGCATCAGCAGGTTAGGGATAATATCATCCTTCAGTTCAAGCGGATGATCAGATAAAGAATACATCTCACTTGCTGCCTGGTTGCCTACATGATGTACCGAAATAGTATTGAGCGAAGCTTCAAAAAAAGTTACCATAATTGACTGCGAAAGTAAGGAAATATTGTTCAGAGCGGTGGTTTTTCCGTCAGCTTTCCGATTGCCGGGTCACCGTGTGAGATCATTTCGCATACCTTTATAGCGGCTCCTTCAAAATCTTCTGCATGCTCGGGTAGCAAAAGCCAATCTCCATGCCGCTCATCGCCCGCAATAAAGAAGGCACTAAGCTCAGGAATGTTATTTTTTAGATTTTCGTGATAATCTTTGCTGGTGGCCACCCATATACCATTTAATTCCGACTGATTATTGCGTTTGTGAAGTATTACAATAATCTTTTTGCCCAGGTAGATGTAATGCATACCGAACATTTTTTTAACAATTATATCGGAGGGCAGGTAATCGAATACAAAATCAAACGGAATGAGGTTCGCCATACTGTTAGTCATTAGCTCACGGAAAGTTAATAATTATTTAAACCGGCTCAAACAAAAAAGATGACTTAGGAAGATTGCGTTTAAATAGCGATTTTTGCATTTCAGACCATGGACCATAGACGATATCCATAGCAGGAATTTCCATGGACTATGGACAATTGATCAACAAAAATGAACCAAACTGAAACTATAATTGCCCTTGCTACCCCAAATGGAACCGGTGCGATAGCTGTTATCCGCCTTTCGGGACCGGAAGCGATAACAATTGCCAACAGCGTTTTTAAGGGAAAGGACCTGACCAACCAGTCATCGCATACCATACACTTCGGTAGTATTGTGGATGGTGATGCTATTTTGGATGAGGTATTGGTGTCGTTATTTAAAGCGCCCAGGTCCTACACGCGCGAGAACGTGGTAGAGATATCCTGTCACGGGTCCTCTTATATTATTGAATCCATAATCAGGCTGCTGATAAAAAAAGGCGCACGGTCTGCCAAGGCGGGCGAGTTTACCTTACGTGCTTTTTTAAACGGACAGCTGGATCTTTCGCAGGCTGAAGCCGTTGCTGACTTGATCGCTTCCAATTCCAAAGCATCACAACAGGTGGCTTTACAACAGTTGCGTGGGGGCTTTAGCAGCCAGCTTCAGTCGCTGCGGGATCAATTGGTGCAGTTTGCCTCATTAATTGAGCTGGAGCTTGATTTTGCCGAGGAGGATGTGGAATTTGCGAACCGCGATCAGCTCAAAAAATTAATTTACGACATAAACCGCATGATCGTTAATCTGATCAGTTCGTTTGAATTGGGTAACGCTATTAAACAGGGAGTGAATACTGTGATAGCGGGTCGTCCCAACGCTGGCAAATCGACCCTGTTAAATGCTTTACTGAACGAGGAGCGCGCTATTGTAAGCCCCATCCCCGGAACCACGCGCGATACAATTGAAGAAGTACTAAATATTAACGGTATTAATTTCAGGTTGATTGACACTGCCGGGATAAGGGAAGCTACAGACGCCATTGAGCAGATGGGGGTACAGCGCACAATGGAAAAGATCAGCCAATCGGCGATATTGCTATATGTGTTTGATGCTGCACAAATAACTATTGAGGAACTGAATGACGATCTGGAAAGTCTGCAAAAACCCGGCGTTGCCATACTGGCAATAGCCAATAAATCAGATCTGCTCTCACCCGAAGAGTTAGCTGCTTTACCCCATACAAAGCAGGCTATCATCATCTCTGCAAAAGAAAAACAGCACATTGACGAACTAAAACAAAAGGTTTATTCCTCGGCCATAAAAGACCAGCTAAGTGGCGACGAAACACTGGTAACCAACATCCGCCACCTGGAAGCCCTGCAAAAAACCGAAGAAGCCTTAGCAAGAGTATTAAGCGGAATTGACACTGTTACGTCTGATTTTTTGTCGATGGATATCAAACAGGCACTGCATTACCTGGGCGAAATAACTGGTGCAGTAACTACTGACGATCTGCTGGAAAATATTTTTAGTAAGTTTTGTATCGGCAAGTAGGGGTGCCAAACACCCTAAAATTATGACAATTTACGACAAGTAAAATGCTCATTGTTAATAAGTTATGTTTATTTCTCCTGTCCAGATTCTTGGATTTTTGGCCTTATTTTTCCGACTTTTGTTACTCAGATGTTACTCAAAATTTTTGTTTTTGAGTTTCGTCGACAGCAAGTGAAATTAAGTCGCTTCGGGCGCTTATTTCCTCTTAACGAACCCTAATCACCCTTAACGCAGACTTAACTGGTTACTTCTTGCCGGAAAATAAAAAAATCGGCAGCGAAATAACATCGGTCGTAATTTCGCCGGTTAACTCACCTTGTATTGAAAATCAGCGAGTTACATGGGTGAAATTATGGAATGGCTTTGGGTATGGAAAACGAAAACAGAAAGTAGAAGAAAAATTGATAATGATATGAGTTCCAATTTCACCGTCAACAAAATATGTGAGCATTGAGGGAAGGTCTTTACGGCAAAAACTACAGTAACGAAGTTTTACAGTCATATCTGCAATAGCAGGAATTAGCGATGGCTCCTGACTTATCCGATAGCAGGCTTTATTTCATCAAACTTTTTGCAGTAGTTAACCACCGTAGAGTAGTTAATATGAAGCTTGTTCGCGATTTGGTATGTCTTTATGACTCCTGCGATATAGTTCCGGCGTATGGCATTTATGGTTACTTTAGAGATGCTATTATGCGGCATGGAGTGCGGTTTTAGCAGCATAAAGGTACCGAAATCTTCATTAACTATCTAAGCTGAAAAAGCATTCATGGCAAGAAATAAAATACGAGGACAATTTTCCTGCTGGCTGCTGCCGGTTGTTTAAGCGATGATTTGCGGGCTGTGTACAGACGGCCAACTATACAGATTGATATTGAAGCTTATCAGCCCCTAAATGTTAATAAGCGGGTTTAATAATTCTTATGCCGCCTGCCCCTGCAATTATTGATTTGGTTGCCATTCTGTAAAATAACGAATGATCGACTATTCCGGGTATCATTTTCAATGAAATATTTAATTTGTCAGGACTCACAATTGTTACTAAATGCAAATCAACCAACAGATTGCCATTGTCTGTTATGACAGCACCATCTTTTTTATCACTTATGCGAACGTTAAATGTTGCATCGGGGTAATCTGATGAGAGTCGGTGAAGTACCACCTGTAACGCCTGGGGAAGTATTTCAATGGCGATTGGATAGGTATTGTCAAGTTTGCTTGCAAATTTACTTTCATCGCCAACCAATATAAATTCATCGGCCACGGATGCCAGTATTTTTTCTGTAGTATGGATGCCCCCGCCGCTTTTTAGTGCATTTAATTCGGGATCAAACTGGTCGCACCCGTCAAAATAAACAGCTAAATGTTTTATAAAGGCAGGAGGTTGCACTTGAAATCCCTTCTCTGTTAGCTTATTGGTTGTTTTAAACGAGGAGGATGTAAAGGTTACGCTCTTCTTCAAATCAGCATGCAGGCTGATTTCAGTTATTAAATGTGAAATGGTGGTCCCGGCCCCTAAGCCTATGGTTTGCCCTGCCTGTATAAATTCAATCGCGGCCTTTGCCGCTTCCAGTTTGTAATCCGTCATTCACTATTTATTTTGTTATTAAATACAGGCTGAAGTATACTGCTTTGTATGTCGCATTGTCAAGGTAACCAATTTTAGTATTTAACATATATAAGGAATAATTTTTAGTTAAGATAAAATAATATTGGATAAAAATAATACATCCCCAAATGAAGTATTGATGATGTATCCAAAATTTGGGCAATTACATGCCATGCTACTCATGAAGTACTGATGTAGCACCTTTAAATAATACGGCTGCCTTCTTTTATATATAAGTTTGTTCAATTAGTAATCAAGCTTATTTCCAGCGGGTTACAGTAACCAATTTAAACAATATTATTATGAAAGAAAAAGTACCTGAAGGCTATGCTTATAGCAAAATTTATCTAATCAAACCCCAGCTATTTATTCTGCTGTTCATGGCGATGCTGTTCAACACAGCTGTAGTACGCGCGCAAAATGACACCCTGGGAATCTTCCTGCATCACCAGGACATTGGTCACCCTAAAAATGCCGGTTCAGCCCAATATGATAAGGTAACACATACTTATACCCTGAATGGTTCAGGTTATAATATTTGGTTTAACCGGGATGAATTCCAGTACCTCTATAAACCTGTAAAAGGCGATTTTATTGCTACCGCGAACTTTGAATTTAAGGGAGATAAAGGAAACGGGCATCGTAAAATTGGATGGATGCTGCGGGCATCAACCGGTGATGGCGCGATTCATGTAAGTGCTGTTGAGCATGGAGATGGCTTAACGGTGCTTCAGTGGCGCTCCAAAGAAGGCGCAAATATGCTCGATCCCCAGGAGGAAATATTTTTCCCCGAGAAAAAATTCGAGGTCGTTCAGCTGCAACGTATCGGAAAGCTGCTGATTATGCGTGTTGGGCATGTTGGGGAGCCACTGAAAACTGTGGGCTCTCATGTAATGCCGAATATGCCGGAAGCGGCATTGCTGGGCTTATTCATTTGCTCTCACGACCCGGAGGTTACTGAACAGGCCATTGTTTGGGACGTCCGTTTGGAGGGAGGCGCTACTAAATAATGCGTCTGCTAAGCTGGGGAAGCTATTGAAAATCAATTTTTAAACCAATTTTATTTTTAAATTATGCATGAAAAATTATTTTATCCGGCATGGAAAATAGGTATTATTTTCTTAGGATTGTTTTTAACCCAATCGGTTTTTGCACAAACAAAAATAACAGGTACCGTTGTTGGTGCTGATGATAAAATTGCCGTTATTGGCGCCTCTGTTAAGATTAAAGGTGCCAACACAGGGGCCGTTACCGATGTAAACGGACACTTCGCTATCAATGTTAAACCTACCGATGTGCTGGTGGTATCCTACATTGGTTATGATACGCAGGAAGTAACAGTTGGCAACCAGTCTTCCCTTACGGTAAGCCTTCATTCTGCTCCAAAATCATTAAATGAAGTAGTTGTTACCGGGTATAGTTCCCAGCGCAAAAAGGACATAACCGGTGCTGTTTCGGTAGTAAATGTAAGTAACCTCAAAGCAGTGCCTTCAGGTACAACAGAATCGTTGTTGCAAGGGCAGGCTTCAGGAGTAACCGTCGTAAATTCTGGCGCTCCCGGCGGTCCCAGTAATATACGTATCCGTGGTATTACTTCGGTAGGCAGTACAGACCCGCTGGTGATCATTGACGGTACACCCGGTAATTTGCACGATTTGAATGTTAATGACATCCAGTCTATCCAGGTATTGAAGGATGCAGGCGCTGCAGCCATTTACGGTATACGCGGATCTAACGGTGTAATCATCGTGACTACAAAAAAAGGGAAAAATGGGGCTCCGGTACTTACCTATGATGCTTATTACGGAACGCAGCGGCCCAATTCAAAAGGATGGAATTTAGCTAATCCAACCGAGACAGCCAATGCTATCTGGCAGGAATATCAAAACGATGGACTTGCACCGATTAATAAGCAATATGGAAGCGGCGCCACACCTGTTTTGCCCGATTACATCACACCTACAGCGGGTAAAAATGGAGATCCCCTTACCAATCCTGCTACCTATTCCTTATACAGCAATCAAATAACAAAGGCAAACCTTGCTGGCACAGACTGGTTTCACGAGATATTTAAACCGGCACCTATACAAAGTCATAGTTTATCAGTAAGCGGTGGTACTGATAAGTCGAACTACCTGTTATCTTTTGGATATTTAAATCAACAGGGTACTTTAATAGAAACTTATCTTAAACGTTACTCTGTGCGGGCAAATACAAGTTTTACCGTTTTGAAACACGTGCGCATAGGGGAAAATTTATACGTCTTTTACAAGCAAAATCCTGGTTATACGAATATTCCGGGTGTAAACAACACCAATGCCATCAATGCATCGTTCAGAGAACCGACTATTATTCCCGTTTATGATATTGCGGGGAACTATGCCGGCGGCGGATCTCAAAGCCTTGGTAACGCACCGAATCCGGTAGCCATACAAATGCGAACCAAAGGGTATAAAAACAACGACTACCAAGTGAGCGGGAATGCATTTGCTGAGGTAGACTTTTTAAAGCATTTTACGGCACGTACAAGTTTCGGCGGTACCCTGGATTATTTGTATAGTAATGCTTTTGTCTACACGGCTTATGAAAATGCAGAGAATAGTACCAATCCAAACAGTTATA
>JAQNCM010000541.1 GCA_029237615.1 Mucilaginibacter sp. | reverse complement strand
GAGCTCAGAAAAAGGGATTCGCAATGCGGATCCCTTTTTTATGTTCAAGCGTGGCACTTGAAGGGGCGGGGGCGCATAGTAAGATACCAGCAAATTTGCTATTGTCTACCCGGCAATTTATAATGATATTAGGGCCATAATAGGCTGGTACGTATTGAAAATCTGCTGTTAAAGGGGATCGTAGTCCCTTGTCTCATTGATAAACAATAAGTTCAATCTGTTAAAAATTAAACGTTTAAATAAAATAATGCAATGACTCATAATAGTTATTTTGATGGACAGGTTCAAAGCCTGGGACTAGACACTCCAAAAGGCTATGCCACCGTGGGCGTTATGGAAAAAGGAGCCTATCATTTCACAACGTCATCACCTGAAGTAATCGTTGTTATGTCAGGAATCATGAATATCAAACAGGCACATACTGATTGGGTAAAATATGTGGAGAAAGACGAGTTTCAGTTACCCGCAAATATTGCTTTTGAAACGGTATGTGACACCGATGTAGCCTATATCTGTTACTATGGGTAAAAAAAGTTTGGCTATTTTAAGCAGGATATTTCCTCCGAATCCGGCGTAGGTATGAGGACTAGGGCAAGATGTTGATAGGCTACACTTAAAGACTCACAATCTTTTGGTGCCTGGTTCGAGCCCATTTGTGTTCAGCGTGGATGTTGAATGGATGGTAGCAAATTATTTAGATAATTCTAAAAAGAAAACCATTTTGACACTAAGGTATAAATATCCATTACCTTTGCGCGAATGCTCCAAAGGTCAATTTCCATATTCCTGCTTGTTGCGCTGATCGGTTCCAACTTTTCGCGCTTCTTCGTTTATGCAGGGTTTGAGTTGAACCACAAGTATATTGCTGAAAACTTTTGTGTAAATAAAAGCTGCCCCTGGATGCACTGTAATGGTCATTGCTATTTTGTGCGAAAGATAAAAGAGGCACAGGAAAACGAAAAGAAGCAGGACCGCGAAGACCAGAAAAGCCGCTATCAGGAAGCTCTTCCAGTGTCGCTACAGGATTCAATTATTGCATTTAAAGTGCCAGAAGCTAAGGTTACTTATCCAGCCACAGTAACGCCGGAAACTGTTCAGCGTTCATACTCCATTTTACTTCCCCCCAAAGTCGCTTTATTAAGCTAAGAAAGATTAATGTGTTGCCGATTCGGCAAAGCAAGCTTTTTGCCGTTTAATACATTGCCATTCGGTATTAAACTAAACGTTTTAATTGCATTGATTTCTATTCATTTCAAACGAAAATTATTTTTGCAATTTCAAAAATCAGCGGACATCTGCATTGCATGTATGACAGCACCAGTAAGGAGGAGACCGATAAGGTCCGTCAAAGATATTCAGGTATTAATTAAACAAGGATAAGTTAAAACATGCTCAAACGCCTTACCATATGGTTATTGATTTTCGCGACTTTTATCGCGAATTTCGCCATGGCGTTTATATATATTGAGTTTAAACTTAATCACCAATATATAGCGGCAAATCTTTGCGTCAACCGGTTCAAACCCAGCCTGCATTGCAATGGTCACTGCTTTTTTATGCGAAAGATCAAGCAGGCCGAGGATAATGAAAAAAAGCAGGCAGCCAGCGGTAGCTCAACCCGACTGGAAGTAATTTTTTTCCAGGAGCCTTTCAGTATTTCATTTTTAGAACCCACTTTATCAGATAATGATATAACAGGCTTTTCTATTTTTAGTTATCAGTATACCAGCCATTATTTAGATTCCATTTTCAGACCGCCCAAGTCTTTCGCTTAGGTTGGCTCAGGGTATTGCTATATAGTCGACGCCCTATCGAGCCGGCTACTGATGGTACCAAATTATGCAGGCGAAAACAGCCGGCAATCCGCTTTGCTTTAAACATACAATAAGATTACGCTTTCCTGGTCAATGGCCGGAGCCTGTTATTCTTATAAAAAAAATTATATGAAAACTCAATTACGATTTATTAAACTGCTTTATATTCTGCTGGTTATTTCTGCCAGCACAATGGTTGCAGCAGCAAAAACTATTAAAGGCGATGGTAACATCACAGGTAAAATCACTGACAAAATTACCGGTCGGCCTATACCTGGTGTAACCATTTCTATCCCCGATTTGAAAGTTGGTACAAGCACCGATGCAAACGGTTTCTATGTACTGAAACAATTACCTAAAGGCGAGTATTTAATCCAGGTAAGCGCGATTGGTTATGCAAGTGTGACTAAGGTGGTTGACCTGGGCAATACCTATTCCGTAGACTTTAAACTATCTGCTTCGAATTATGAACTTTCCGATGTTGTGGTAACGGCTTTGGGTAATACCACTACCAGGCAGCGCGCGCCTATACCTGTTGCTGTAGTGACACATAAAATGATCTTAGAGGGCGTGGCCAATACCGCGATTGACTTAATTGCATCACAACCCGGTGTCAATGAAACAACAGAAGGTTCGGGTACCACCAAGCCGCAGATTAACGGATTGGGGTTTGACCGTGTATTGACTTTAATGGATGGCTTACCGCAGGAAGATTTTCAATGGGGCGATGACCATGGGATACTCATAGACCCTTATGCGGTACATGATGCCGAAATTATCAGGGGGCCGGCTTCCCTGCAATTCGGTGCCAGTGCAGAAGCAGGCGTGATCAGTTTCAAATCAGCGCCTTTGCCTCAGAACGGAACTGTTTTGGGAAGTGTGCTTACAGAATATCATACCAATGATGGTTGTCTTGGAACTTCGGTAAACATAGCGGGCAATCATAACGGTTTTGTATGGAGCCTGACAGCCAGTGGGGAAGAAGCGCACAGTTACTCCAACCCAAAAGATGGCTATGTTTGGGGAACTGCATGGAACCAAACCAACGCCAAGCTGACACTTGGCATCAACAAATCATGGGGCTATTCCAAGCTTAGCTTGAGCGCGCTGCACCGAAGGATAGAATTGCCAAATGGCAACCGGGACAGCACAGGACGTTTTATTTTCAACACGCCGCATGATGGAAGAATATACCCCAACCGTTCTGATTTTTTATCGTACAGCGCTAACATAGCCAGCGATAAGAGTCTGGGTGAATACCAGGCATGGTGGCAAAACAGCCTGAATTTAGGTAAAGGAAGAATCGGTTTGGATATTGGCTTTACAAGAAGCGTCCACCATGATATTGATACAGGTACGGTTGGTGCCAGTAACTTGTTCGTAGGCGACGTGCCTTACTCGTTAAAATATCAAATAGCAGGCGATAAGTCCGGACTTAAGCTGACCACCGGCATTAACGGAATGTATGAATTTCATCATAATGGTGCAGAACCACCGGCTCCGTACATAGGCAACTATTCAATACCGAACTATACCAATTTTGAAATTGGTGGCTACGCTATAGTAGAAAAGAACTTTAAAAATTTAACCCTCAGCGGCGGTTTACGGTTTGACCGAACAGATTTTGCAGGAGACCCCATGTCGCTGATTAACGCGGGGACGCCACAACAGGCGATTGTTGGGCCAGGAACGCCTGGCTCTATGGTACAGTTCACCGGGTTTAATAATAAGTATACCGGCTCGTCGGGAAGCATTGGCGCATCCTATCAGCTGCCGGATAATAACTATGTAAAACTTAATATTTCAAAAAGCTACCGCGCACCCGCAATCAATGAATTAACCAGTAACGGGCTGAATATTGGCTCAAATTTGGTGCAATTGGGTAATCTAAATCTAAAAGCTGAACAGGGATACCAGGTAGATTTAGCCTACGGATATGATGGCAAAGATGTGAGCATAGAAGCAGACGGTTTTTATAACCGTATCAGTAATTTCATATTTTCCGACCGTACGGATGCTCTTTCCCAGGGATTTCCAATATATCAATATCTTTCGTCCAATACCTCCGTCATAACGGGTGTTTCAGGCATTTTAAATATACACCCCGCAGCTACTAAATGGCTGGAGATAGATAACGGGTTCACTTATATCTATTCTCATATCCCAAATGCGACAGATACCACCGGTCATCTTCCATATACGCCGGCCCCGCATTTAAATTCAGAAGTTAAGTTGAGGCTGAATGATGGGCATAATTCGATTTTGAAAGGGACTTATTTAAAGTTTGGTTTACAGCATGATTGGGCGCAGAGCAATGTCTACAGTGCATTTTATACTGAGCTCCCTTCTGCACAGTATACCATATTTAATGCAGGCGTGGGTACCAGTATTGTTAATCCTAAAACAGGGAAAATGGTATGCGCTATATATGTCAATTGTACTAATTTGACTAATGTGGGCTATGCTGATCACCTGAACCTGGCACAATACTTCCTGGCTTATAACAGTACGCCTGCTACAGTAACCAAACACAGCCAGGGTATTTATAACATGGGCAGAAACATCAGCTTTAAACTGGTTTTCCCTTTTGGCAGTAAC
>JAQNCM010000435.1 GCA_029237615.1 Mucilaginibacter sp. | reverse complement strand
TTCAATTATTAAATAAAGTTAAACGGGTTGCGTATTTAAAAGCATAAACAATATTTTTATGGCAAATAACATCGATGCCGCCATTAAAAAAGATCCGGGTTGTGCAGCTGATAGCTGTAATTTTCTTCACAGTTTCCGGCGGCCCTTATGGATTGGAGCCATTGCTTACTTATGCGGGTGCACATGCCGCGTTTTTGTTATTTTTGCTGACACCGTTGCTATGGGATGTGCCCGCAATTTTTACTGTGCTTGAACTAAACAGTATGATGCCCGTAACGGGTGGATATTACAAATGGGTAAAATATGCTTTAGGTACACGCTGGGGATTTTATGAGGGCTGGTGGACATGGCTTTATACTTTTGTAGACCTTGCCATTTATCCGGGATTGTTTGTATTGTATGCTTCCTATTTTTTTCCTGTATTGGCAGCATATCGTATTCCTATTTGTTTGTGTGTGGTATGGGCATCTGCTGGGCTAAATATATCAGGAATTGTCCCGGTAGGTAAAACTTCGCTGGCTTTGGGAACATTGGTAATAACCCCTTTCGTTATTCTGTTTGCAATTTTCTTCTATCACCACCTGCATGCTGTAAGCATACCTGCGCCTTCGTTAAAAGGCTTGCCGTTTCCATCATTAGGCATGGCCCTGTATACAGTTATGTGGAACTGCCTTGGATGGGATAATGTAACTACCTATGCCGAAGAAGTGGACAAGCCGGTTAAATCATACCTGGTGTCTATCTTTTCAGCCTTTGCATTGGTAATAGTGCTTTATTTTTTAATTATCCTTGTTTCGCAACAATCGGGAATAAATGCCGGTATACTAAGTAAAAGCGGATTTCCGGCAGTAGCTGAACTGATTGCAGGAAAATGGTTGGGCGGATTAATTGCATTGGCCGGCATGGCAAGCAGCATAGGCATATACGCTGCGGTTTTATTGTCTGTGTCGCGTGTGCCAAAAGTTATGGCTGATGACCACCTGCTGCCGCAACGGCTTAACAAGGTACATCCGCGATTTAAAACGCCGTATGTGTCTATTATTGTTTGCTCAATAGTTGTAAGCTTTATGATATTATGGCCGTTTGGCGACTTGTTGATTATTGACGTTACTGTATATGGGGCGGGATTATCGTTGGAATATATTTCCTTAATCAGGTTAAGGATAACAGAACCAGCTTTGCCCCGGCCTTTTAAAATATCATTAAACGTTGCCGGTCTGTGCCTGATGGTACTTTTACCGGTCACTGTGTATTTTGTGGCCCTGGCGGGGGCATTTTCATCGGCAGGCAATGGCGTATGGGCGGCCATTTTTGCAATCACAGCATTAACAACAGCCGAACTGGTGTGGCGCTTGATCACCTGGAAAAATCCTTATTTGAAGGTTTAATCAAAGAACATACCACAATCTTGTTGAATGATTTTCTTATGCCGGAATTTCCCTGTTGTACTTTTGACGGTAATCTTTAGGGGTGAGCCCGGTGATTTTTTTAAAAACTTCGCGAAAGGTCTTTATATCATTATAGCCTGCGTCGTACATCAGCATATTAATATTTTGAGTTCCTTTTTCGAGTGCTTTTTTTGCAGCTTCTATTTTAACACGCTGCAAATATTCAAAAGGGGTGTTTTTTGTTGCTTTTTTAAAACGCCGTATAAAATTGCGCTTGCTCATGTTGGTATGTTCAGCAATTTCATCCATATTTAATTGCAGGTGATGATTTTCTTCTATATAGGTTTGCGCCTTTAATATTTCATTGTCCTTATGCTGGCGCTGCCCTTTAAATACAGCGAAATGCGACTGCCTTGTCCTGTCCATATCTAACGAGAACATTTTGCTCGCCCAGATACCTACCTCCCGGCCGCAAAATTTATCAATCAAATACAGGATCAGGTTGAGTGAGGAGAACGCGCCGCCGCTGGTATATATCCCTTCCTGATCGGTGATCACCATTTCAGAAAGAAAGTTTACATCCGGGTACCGCCTTACAATATCATCCATATCACTCCAATGGGAAGTGCATGACCTACCCGAGAGCAATCCGGCCTGTGCAAGGAAATAACTGCCTGAACACATACTTGCTACCTCTGCACCATTTTGATACATTGATTGTATCCATTCAATAATAGGTTGATGTTTTTTTAGCGAGACATCCCTGTCGCCATAAAATGCCGGCACAATGATCAGGTCTGGACTTGTTTCTGTGAGCGTGCTGTGGCTGACAAACGGTGACGACACCTGTAAAAGATTATTGCCTTTTTTTTCTGAAACAAGCACCAGGTTAAAAGGCAAAGGCTTACCGGTTTGCAAAAATAAGTTATTAGTATGGATTAACATATCCATAGCCCCGGTCAGAGTCGATAAGGTTGCATCCTCATGAATAATTAAAGCTATTTCCTTCATCTTGATAAAATGATCTATCCAAATATAATTATCGTGTGTTAAAAAACAGCAGACAGATTAAATAATCAAAATATACCGGCAAGTTTCTGATTATTATAAAATAAAGGTTAACGATAAGCATTTAATACCGCATGTTACTATCGTTAAGGGTGTGCGCGACGTGGTTATTTTTAAAACATATTAAACATTTTTATAGCCAGCATTTAATAATTCGAATATTTAAAAACTATTATAATAGATTCCTGTTAATCCAACTTTCCCGGCGTATAACAGGGCATTTTTTTTTCTTAGGATAAAAACATTTGCATTTTTAAATACTTATTAATAGTTTCACACGTCATTATGTCAATGAATAACGAGGGAAAAAAAATTATCATATTTGATGATGATGAAGATATTCTGTCTATCTGTAGCTTTATTTTAGAGGAGCAGGGCTGGACCGTTTATGCTTTCACCGATTGTAACCAAATAACTGAAAAGGTTTCGTCCATTTTACCAGATGTAATATTGATGGACAACTGGATACCCGATGACGGGGGGATCATTGCCACACAAACACTTAAGAAAAATGAGGAATTAAAAAACATACCTGTTATTTATTTTTCGGCCAACAGTGATATTGAGTTGCTTGCGAACCATGCCGGCGCTGAAACTTATCTTGCCAAACCGTTTGACCTTGAAGAACTGGAGAGGGTTATAAATACAGTTGTAGTAAGTGATAATTAATAAATTCAAAAAGCAGTAATCCACTTGCCGCACTATAAGTTTTGATTAATATATACATACAAAAGCCCCGTCACGGGGCTTTTGTATGTATATATTATACCATTTATTACTATTCAAGACCTGCTGATGGTCCGCCCGGTCCATCCCCGCCTCCACGCCGGAATCCACGCATGCCAGGGCTATTTTGGTCGGGTCGTTTGCCTGCAAATTTTTCAAGCCGCAAGGTAAAAGTGGCCAGGTAATAGCGGGAAAGCCTGTTTACATGCGACTCGGTAATTGAACTGGCATTACTGCTTGTTGTGAAGCCGGTGTTTTGATTAAATAAGTCAAAAGCCGATAAGCGGATAGTGCCTCTATGATCCTTCATGAACCGGCGTTCGAGATACATGTTTAAAATATTGGGATTGGTTACCTGGATATTTGAAGCGTATCCATAGTTAGTGGCTTTGGTATAATCGTAGCTAAAGGTCCAGTCGCCAAAATAATTTTTTCCGTTGAGGCCAACATTCCAGGTACGGATATTTGAGCTGCCGCTTAACAGCGGATTTTGTACGGAATTATTTGTTTTGTTGATTGCATAATTTGTTAAGAGTTGCGCGTCAACTTTATCTGTTATATCCACCCTGAATTGTACCTGCGGTGTGACCTGTAAATTTTTTGAGATATTTTTTTCTGGCACAGAGGAGGAATAGGAATTTGGAGCTATTGAATCAATACTTGTTAAAAAACCTATATTGTTTGTATAGGTAGCTGTCCCCCTCAGATAAA
>JAQNCM010000436.1 GCA_029237615.1 Mucilaginibacter sp. | reverse complement strand
CCAGGCTATTAAGAAGCGCGAAGCCAACGACATGCTGAAATCCGCCGCGGACATTTCCGGCAAGCTTCACCAGGGCGAGGACCAGGCCCAGGACGGCGTGGCCATCTGGGAAGAACCCATGTCCCGCATGGGCAGCTTCAGCATCTACATCGGCGGCCTGAGCGGCGAATTCGTCGAGATGAAAACCGACGACGGCAAGCCCATGCTCGACGCCGACAAGAAGCCAGTCATCCTCCGCAAAACCCTCGAACTCAACTACGTCATTTGGGGCGACGAAGTTAAGCCCGAAATGGACGAAGTGCATGACAAGCCGGAGCGGTGGGTGATGAGATAAGGGGAATTTGCGATTTGCGATTGCCGATTTGCGATTTGAGGAGGGGCAAATCGATGCAATTCGCGGTCACGGCAAAACCGTCCCGATCACGGTTCTGCGTCTTGGCCGCGTGTCGAAGTCGATGAGGACGATCTGCTGATATTCGCCGGTCATGAGGCGGCCGTTCTCGAAAGGGACCATCAGGCTCGGGCCGATCAACGCGGCTCGGATGTGACTGTGGCCGTTGTCGTCGTTCCAGGTGGCTTCGTGTTCGTAGCGGATGTCGTCGGGGACAAGCTTCTGAAGAATCCTGGGCAGGTCGTGCTTCACGAGGCCAGTCTCGTACTCAAGCGTGGTCAGGGCCGCGGTACTTCCGACGACAAAGAGCGACACGACGCCGATCCCTTGAATGTCGCGCACGTGGTTGGCGACTTCGTTGTGAAGATTAACGGTGTCATTGTTGCCTTCGGTTTCGATCTGAACGGTAAAGCGCTTCATGAACCTCCAAATACGTCGTCAGGGCATATGAGCATGGAACCGAATCGCAATCAAGGCTGACATCAAACTGAAGCATATTTGACCCTACCCCAAGGTGGTGCTATATTCCAGTGTGCGGTTTAATAAGCGGTCGTTTATCGCTTGCAGTGGCTGATTTTACGGCAAATCGCTAGGTTCAGGGGGTGGCCGGAAGAGTGCGGCTTCAATCTCGCTGTGTGGCAATCGGGTCGGCCCTAGTGTTTTTCCCAAAGGTGGGCGCCGTTGTGGCTTCGTCAAACGCCGGCAACGATCTTGGCGAGTTTAAGTCGCAGGTGCTGGCCGCGGTCGACATCGTCGTACTGATCGGCCAAAGCGTGGCCCTCAAGAGGCGCGGGAAAGACTATGTCGGGCTTTGCCCCTTTCATTCGGAGAAAACCCCCTCGTTTCAGGTCAGCCCGGCGAAGCAATTTTTTTACTGCTATGGATGCAAGGCCGGCGGCGACGCAATCTCATTCGTGAAGAAGCGTGACCGCGTCGAGTTCATTGACGCCCTGCGGACTCTGGGAGAATCGGTCGGCCTGGAAATGCCCAAGGCCGGGGGCGGAAATCAAAAATCGGGCGAACGCCAGGCGCTTTTGGAAATGCACTCGGCAGCCGGGGCGTTTTTCCAAAGGCTTCTCGAACACCCCCAGCACGGGGCCGCGGCTCGCGAATACCTTCAGACCCGCAGGATTGACGCGGAATCGGTTACACGGTTTCAGATCGGATTTGCCGCCAATGCGTGGGACGGGCTGCTCCGCGGGCCGGTGGGACGCAAATTCGCGCCCCAGCAACTTCGCGACGGTGGGCTCGTCAAAGAAAGGGAGAAAGGCGCCGGGTTTTACGACACGTTCCGCAATCGGCTGATGTTTCCCATCCGCGACGAGAACAGTCGCGTCATCGCCTTCGGCGGACGGGTGATGCCGGGATCGGAAGACCCGGCCAAATACCTCAACAGCCCCGAAACCCCCCTCTTTTCCAAGAGCCGGAGCATCTTCGGGATCGACCTCGCGCGACAAAAAATCGTGGAACGACGAACCGCCGTCGTAGTTGAGGGGTATACCGACGTAGTTATGGCACATCAGTTCGGTGTGGCCAATGTCGTGTCGATCCTGGGCACGGCAATGACGGAACAGCATGTGAATCTGCTTCGGCGGTTCGCGGACAAGATCGTGCTGCTGTTCGACGCGGACACCGCCGGTGACACGGCGGTCGATCGGGCGGTTGGGCTTTTCCTGACCCAGCCGGTCGATATTGCAATCGCTTCGATGCCGGAAGGCGTGGATCCGGACGAGTATTTGCTGGAACACGGAGCCGCGGGGTTCGAGAAGGTGGTGGCGGGGGCGACCGATGCCCTGCTTTATAAGTGGAAGCAACTCGTCCGCCGGTTTAATGAGAATGGCGACAGCCTGACCGGCCAGCAGAAGGCGATCGAAGAGTACATGACCATGCTCGCCGGGGCACGCGGCAGCGGGCCGGTGGACGCAATCCGATGGGGCCGGGCCCTGGCCCAGGTGAGCCGGCTGACCGAAATCCCGGTGGAGCAGCTCAACCGCAGGTTTCGCGCGGTAAAGCAGGCAGGGCCGCGATTATCGGCCCCCGTGGACGGATCGGCTCATGCCGCTTCGGCGGGCCAGCCGAATACAGGAGATCAGGCCGCTCCCAAGGTTCATCGGGCCTTGACGGCGCAAGAGCGGGCGGAACGACAATTGCTCGGGGTATTATTGCTCGAGCCCAAGCGTTGGTTTTCGGTGCAGAAGTCGCTGGCTTTGACGGCCTTTACTGATGAGTTGCACCATCGACTGGCGGAAATCTATTGGACCCATCAACAGGATGAAGGAGAGCCGGTATTTCATGAGTTCCTGGGGCTGCTGGAAGACGACTCCCTCAAAGAGTTATCCGTCGCATGCTTTGATGAAGTCGAGGCGCTGGGCGACCCCGAGGCCGTCTTCAATTCCGCCCTCAACTTCGTCCGGGAATCGCAAAATCGCAAACTTCCGGCCGACGCGGAACGTAACAGCCTTGGGCCGCAAGACGATGCCCTGCTGCTCAAACAACTCTCAGACCTTGCCCGCCAGCCGAATTTGCGGCGGGCCTGAGAGACCGCATGAGCCGGGTGCAAA
>JAQNCM010000421.1 GCA_029237615.1 Mucilaginibacter sp. | reverse complement strand
CCAGGCTATTCATCCATAAGCTCTACTATAGTCCGCGAAATTTTGCGTTATAAAGGTGATGTAAGCCAGTTTATCCCTAAAGAAGCACTGGCTTATCTTTAATGAACTTCTTTTTTTCAAGCACATCCATAATTGACGGAAAAGTATTTGCAATTATAGGGTCGATATGCCCTTTTTTAAACCAGCGCACATCGGTTATCCCTTCTTCCTTTTGCGGTTTTAGTTTAAGCTGCCCTTTACATCTCATATCAAACCAATGTGTTTTTTTGAGCACTACATTGCCCTTATAAATATAGGAGTGGTAGGTTTTGCATATTTTATCGTTAAGCTTGCTTACCAGTATGCCACATTCCTCTTCTACTTCCCTTACGGCGGCTTCTTTAACTTTCTCTTCTTTTTCTACTTTTCCTTTGGGAAGGTCCCATCTATCATTGCGGTAGATAAATAAATAGCCGCCATTTTCATTTTTAACGAGTCCTCCGGCGGCCTCTATCAGCGTAACATTTTTAGCTACCGTTTTCAAAAATGCTTTGGCATCTTTACATAATACACAAAAAAGCTTTCTTTTATGATTCAGGATCCACGTATAAAGTATTTTCAGATCAAACACTTCAGCATCAATCTTTTCGTAACTTTCAATATCCTTCGGTGCTGATTCTGTTAACAGCACCACTTTTTCGTTAATATAAATTCTGTATTTTTGACCCATGATTAATAATACTGAAACGGAGCAACAGGTAGCCGAATTTCTGTTGCAAATTAAAGCAATAAAATTACAACCTAACAATCCTTTTACATGGGCATCGGGCTGGAAATCGCCAATTTATTGTGATAACCGTATAACGCTTTCTCATCCTACTATCCGTACTTATATCAGACAGCAGTTAACTTCGCTTATTCAGGATACATTTGGTCCTGTAGGCTGTATTGCTGGTGTGGCTACAGCAGGTATTCCGCAAGGCGTATTAATTGCACAGGAATTAGGCCTGCCGTTTATCTATGTGCGTTCGAAGCCAAAAGATCATGGTACCGGAAATTTAATTGAAGGCGATATTTTAACCGGCAAACGCGTTGTAGTGGTGGAAGATCTGATATCCACCGGCAAAAGCAGCTTACAGGCTGTTGAAGCTTTACACAGTGCCGGCTATGACGTAGCAGGGTTAGCCGCTATATTCAGCTATGGGTTTGACGTAGCTGCAGATAATTTTAAACAGGCCAATTGCCCCTTTGTAACCCTTTCCAATTACAATGCGCTGATAAAGTATGCAAGCGAAAATCAATATATTTCTCCTAATGATGTGGAAGTGTTACAGCAATGGCGTAAAAACCCTTCAGCCTGGGGGCAACAACTATAGCGTTTATTGATAGCATCTTTTAATCGACCATCAACTTCGATTGTGTCCTTAAATCGTACTGAAAATCACAAATTACCTCTGAAATGATAACTTTTGAAAGTAAAGTAACAATCAATAAAACCGTAAAAGAAGTTTATAATTTTTTGGCCGACCTTAACAATCACCGGCAATTAATGCCTGATAATGTTGAGGATTGGACCTCAACATATGATACAGCAAGTTTTAACATACGAAATATGACAAAACTTAGCCTTAAAGTTGAAAGCAGAATTGAAGACAGTGAAATAATAATTGTTCCGTCAGAAAAACCACCATTTAACCTTGAATTAAGATGGAATCTGTCGTTTAACAACAATCAGACAGAAGCTGTGCTTACTATTTTAGCAGATTTAAATATGATGATGAAAATGATGGCATCAGGGCCATTACAAAAATTAGCAGACCATCAAACTCAAACATTGGGTTCAACACTAAGCTAACTCAATTATCATTAAATTCTGCAATTAATTTAAAACAGCACTATTTGCTTCTTTCTAACCGGCTAATAAAAAACAAAACGTTCACAAAAATTAACAGAGCGATTAACAGCGCCATATCGGTTTATAAATAATTGGTTAATATTTATTAAACGTAAAGTTTTTATTTCAATTATCGAAGCAGTAAAAATTATATTTTTTTAAAGTTAATTGGAAGTTAAAATATATGCTATTAAAGAACGCTAAATTTCTTATTTAAAAAGGTTAAATATAAATCTAACGAGTATTTAACGTATTTTTGCAAAAATTTCCGCAGCAGAATGATTACAGTTTCTAATTTATCTTTACGGTATGGTAAGCGTACCCTATTTGAGGACGTTAACCTTAAGTTTACTCAGGGCAACTGTTATGGCATTATTGGTGCCAATGGCGCCGGTAAGTCTACTTTTTTAAAGATACTATCGGGCGAAATTGATCCTTCAACCGGCTCAGTAAGTTTTACACCTGGCGAACGGATGGCTGTTTTAAGCCAAAACCACTATGCCTTTGATGATTTTACGGTTATTGAAACCGTTATGATGGGTCATAAGGAGATGTACGCCATTATGAAAGAAAAGGATGCGATCTATTTAAAAGAGGACTTCAGTGATGCTGATGGCGAACGGGCCGGTGAACTTGAAAACCTTTTTGCCGAAATGGACGGCTGGAATGCCGAAAGCAATGCTGCAACTCTATTGAGCAACCTGGGCATAAAGGAAGAATTCCACTACCAGTTGGTTAAAGACCTTGACAATACCCAAAAAGTTCGCGTGTTGCTGGCACAGGCACTTTTCGGCAAGCCGGATATATTATTGCTTGATGAGCCAACCAACGACCTCGATATCCATACTGTTAGCTGGCTGGAAGATTTCTTAGCTTCCTATGAGGCAATCGTACTGGTAGTATCGCACGACAGGCACTTTTTAGATACGGTATGTACCCACGTAGTGGATATCGACTTTGCAAAAATGACTATCTATACAGGTAACTATACCTTCTGGTATGAATCAAGTCAGCTGGCTTTAAAACAACGCTCAGATCAGAATAAAAAAACTGAAGACCGGGTAAAGGAGCTCCAGGAATTTATACGCCGCTTTAGCGCCAATGCGTCCAAATCAAAACAAGCTACCAGCCGTAAAAAAGCTTTAGACAAAATAAACCTCGACGAGATTCAACCCTCCAACCGTAAGTATCCGGGAATTATTTTTAATAACCAGGGCCGTGAAGCCGGCGACCAGATATTACAGGTTGAAAATCTCAGCAAATCGTTAAATGGTGAGCTATTATTTGGCAATGTGCGTTTTATGGTAAATAAAGGCGATAAAATTGCTCTTTTATCTCAAAACAGCCTTGCCACTACTGCCTTGTATAACATTCTTACAGGCCGGGATAAAGATTATAAGGGCGAATTTAAGTGGGGTGTGACCATCAATGCGGCAGATATCCCCATCGATAACTCCGAATATTTCAACGGGAAAAATGATAACCTGATCGATTGGCTGCGCGAGTATTCACCGGGCGAAAAAGATGACCAGTTTATCCGTGGTTTTTTGGGCCGCATGCTATTTTCTGGAGAAGAAGTATTAAAGAAAAGCAATGTACTGTCAGGAGGCGAGAAAATGCGCTGCATGTTTAGCCGTATGATGCTGCAGCAAGCTAATCTTTTAATGTTTGATGAACCAACCAATCACCTCGACCTGGAATCCATCACCGCACTGAACAACGGAATGAAAGATTTCAGGGGAACCATCCTGTTTACTTCCCGTGACCATGAACTGGTAGAAACCGTTGCCAACCGTATTATTGAAATCACCCCGGGCGGCACCATTGATAAGCTGATGACTTATGACGAGTACATCAACAGCGATACCGTACAAAAACAAAGGGAAGAGTTGTATGCTTTGGTATAGGTAAAAACCAAAAGGCAAAAGGCACATTCCGAAATTGAAAATCAGACATCCGAAATACAAAAAAAATCCGTTTATTTGCATCCCTCAATAAAAACGACTTGGTAGCTCAGCCGGTAGAGCAACTGACTCTTAATCAGTGGGTCGAGAGTTCGATCCTCTCCCAGGTCACAAATGCCTTTCAGTATTACTGGAGGGCATTTTTTTATTGGTGTAAACCCAGACTACAGGTATAGAAGTTCGTAGTTGAAAACCGCGAACAGCAGAATAAGAAAAACTATATTTCTTGAATTGAACGCGTCACTCATTTTTCTAAAATGTTTGTAATGTACGTGGGAATACCAAATAATATCTATCTTGGCTCAACCTTAATTGATCTGAATGGCATTTCTACAAAACGATACCGGGATGTATGATTTCTTGGTAACATACAGGAAAGTACTAACAATATTGTGTATTGGTGACCTTTGTCTACTTCCTTTTCAGCTTTTCTATTTACCCATAGTTGAACCAACTCAACAATACCAATCAATAGGCCATTTGTTAAATACAATTTTCATGTCTGGAATACTTCCTATCGTTGTGCTTGTTTTTATTCGTAAGGCGAAGAAAGCAGCAAATGGCTATAGCTCAAGTGGGAAGAAAGACCAATAAAGTGGAGATAAAATGTATAGAAAATATGGCGACAAAAAGATTTTTATTCCTGGTTTAGACATAGAAATTTAGAAGTTCACTAATCTTTAATTAAGGCAAGGTTGGATCATCTTTCAATGCCACAATTTTCTTCACATCATCAATAAAAGTGTTCAACATCTGTACTTTAGGGGTCACAAAAGCACAGTAGTACTCAATATTACTATGCTTTTGTTTATCTACATACAACGACAGTTTTAATTCAAATAGAATTAATTTTTTGATATTCATTCAAGTTAGCTTTTATTAAGCCTTCAAGATCATCAAAATTGAATTTTATAGAATTTGATATAATAGATAAGGGAGTACCATACATTTTCATATTGGCATACAAAAGCTTTCGCTTCAATCCTTTTTCGCGGTTTAGATAATTTTCAGGATTTTTAATAAAAATGAGCAAAAATCTTGTAGACATAACGTTTTGGGTTTCGATTGACAAAATATCTGCCCAGTTTATTAAGCCAATACTTGAAGCATTTGTATTGTCGATGATACCCTCTTTGTCAATTATCAAACCATATTTCTTGTCGAAAAGCTTGATCATTCCATAAATGGCACACGCACCAAAAAACAAAATGTTAACATTCCCACTAACCTTATTAGAGCTATATTTTGGTGAAACGGCGAAGTAAAATTTTCCGGCCTAACAACAAACAAAACTCCCAGTACAACGAATATTACCGCTCCCAGCAGCATTAACAATTTTTTTTCTTGCTTAATGGAATTTTAATCTCAGTCATTCAAGTTTTTATAATTGATTAATTTCTTAAAGCTACAATTTTCTTTACATCCGCGATAAAAGAGTTCGACATTTGTATCATAGGGGTCACAAAAGCACAGTAGTACTCAATATTACCGTGCTTTTTTTATGAAATTATTTTATAACGGCCCTGTCTTACTTCGCAAAAACCATTTGCTAGCCAAAGGCATACCCCCTTTCCTGCGGCAATACAAGCGATTGTAATTCTGAAGTTGCTGATTGATAGCAGGGTTCATCTCATTTATGAGCAGCAGGTACATTTATCGATAGTTGTGTAAAGGAATTTTGAGTAGTTTTATCATATAAAGCTGCTTGCAATGAGCCTCAATTTTCTGCAATATTTAAAAAAGAATTTGGAATTGACCGATCCTCAACTGGAGCAGCTGTTCCCAAGGCTAAACGTTAAGATCGTCCCAAAAAACTGTCTTTTGTTACGATTGGGGGAAACACGCAGTTATGCCTTTTTTGTAGAAAAAGGACTACTTCGTTCTTATTCAATAGATGAGGCAGGAAGGCAACACATCATTCAATTCGCCCCCGAAAACAACATTATCAGTGACAGAGCCAGCCTGTATTTTAGTGCTCCCTCCAATCTTATTATTGAAGCGATAGACGAGACCACCGTAATCGTGATGGATCATCATTATACTGATTATGTCGCAGGATTACCTGGCTTCTATAAAAAGAATGAAGTGATTTTGCAACACCATGTGTGGCATTTACAAAACAGGATTGAAACCCTTCTTGGCGCAAC
>JAQNCM010000408.1 GCA_029237615.1 Mucilaginibacter sp. | reverse complement strand
ATCAATTGTTGAATTGGGCGAACAAGGTAAAACCAAAGTATCGGTTAAAGTTCCTGAAGGTTCAGCATTTATCAAATTCACTGCCGAAACCCGTTCAAGCGGTTTAGATACTCCTGGCGGACTACGTATCCGCAAAGGCGCTTTTGATTCAATCCGCAACATTTCCATTAAAGCTGGCAATACATTTCCTGCCGATGTTGAAGAAAATGTAAAAGTTATTGCATCGAACGGCGGTACTCCATTAGTGGTATCACAAAATGAAAAGATACTGGGAGTTATAGAGTTGCAAGATATTATAAAACCCGGTATTGCCGAACGTTTTGAACGCCTGCGCAAGATGGGTGTAAAAACCGTTATGGTAACTGGTGACAACCCGTTAACTGCCAAATTTATTGCCAACAAAGCCGGTGTAGATGATTTTATTGCCGAGGCAAAGCCCGAAGATAAGATGAACTACATTAAAAAAGAGCAGCAAGGCGGTAAGCTGGTAGCTATGATGGGCGATGGTACAAACGATGCCCCTGCACTGGCACAGGCTGATGTAGGTGTAGCCATGAACAGCGGTACACAGGCTGCTAAAGAAGCAGGCAACATGGTTGACCTGGATAACGACCCTACCAAGCTGATTGAAATTGTAGAAATCGGCAAACAGTTACTAATGACGCGCGGTACTTTAACCACGTTCTCTATCGCTAATGACGTTGCAAAGTATTTTGCTATCGTTCCGGCTTTGTTTATGGTTTCCATACCCGCTTTAAGGGCCTTGAATATTATGGATCTGCACAGCCCGCAATCGGCTATCCTGTCCGCAGTAATATTTAATGCCATTATTATACCAATGCTGATACCCCTGGCATTACGGGGCGTTGAATATAAGCCGATTGGAGCAAGCGCATTATTGCGCCGTAACCTGTTGATCTACGGCCTTGGCGGTGTTATAATACCCTTTATAGGCATCAAATTAATCGATCTTGTGGTCGGCATTTTAATCTAATTAAACAATAGATGTGAATATTGAGAAATGAGATTTGAGACAAAACATCAAAACTCTGACAAAATCCCAATCTCATATCTTATATCTAACATCTCAAATCTTAAATAAAATGAAAACGTATTTATTGCCATCCCTAAAAATATCAGTCATATTGTTAGTGATTTTATCGGGCCTGTACCCGCTGGTAATAGCAGGCATCGGAAAGTTTACACCAGGACATGGAGATGGTGAAACCATTGAATATAAAGGCCACGTAGTTGGCTATGCCAACGAGGGTCAGAAATTTACAAAAGACGAATATTTCTGGTCCCGCCCGTCTGCTGCTAATTATCAGGCAGATGCAGGCGCAGGCTCAAACAAGGGCCCTTCAAATGCAGATTATCTGAAAGACGTTAAAGCCCGTATCGATACATTTTTAAAGCACAACCCCGATGTAAAACGCGAAGAAATACCTGCCGAACTAGTTACCGCTTCCGGTAGCGGGCTGGATCCTGACCTGTCTCCCGCAGGCGCAAAAATACAGGTACCGCGTATTGCTAAAGTGCGTGGTATACCGGTAACACAGGTATATAAAATAATTGATAACAATACAGAACAGCCATTGCTGGGCTTATTTGGTCCGCCAAAAGTGAACGTTTTAAAATTGAACGTGGCTTTAGAAGAACTAAAAAAGTAAACACAAATCCTCCTATTATTTATGTAACCCGTTGTTTAGTTAAGCAAACAGACAGTTGAAAAAGTTGAAAAAATAAGATCTGACGAAAAGTAAATAGTGACTCCATCTCCATCAACTTGAATAACCGCCACAGCTAACCAGATAACACAAATAACTCACACAAAATGAAATCTCTATTACTAACAATAGCGGCCGTGGCAACTATTGCAATAAATGTACACGCAGAACAAGATACTACCAAAGTTAAAATGAAGAAAGATACCGTTGCACGGTCCTTACCTTCTCCGTTGCCAAGCCTGCCGTTTCCAACTTCTGATTGGGATGGAGCACCGCTTGTAGGAACTGATGCTACAGCGCCTATATATCCTTTGCAAAAAGCATTAGGATTAACTAAGACAAGGTTCAGGTTTTATGGCTGGATAGATCCTGGCGCTAATATTAGCTCATCCAAACATTCAAATGCACCTACCTCTTATGATTTAGTCCCAAATAATGTAGTGCTTGACCAATTGGGATTAAAGCTGGAATTACAACCCAACACAGTTCAGACAGATCATATTTCTGCAGGCTTTTTGCTGACCACGATTTTTGGAACCGATTATCGCTACACTACCGGAAAAGGATATTTTAGTGATCAATTGCTAAGCCATAACAAAAAATACGGCGTTGACCCGGCTGAAATATACGGCTTGATATATTTTCCTAAAATTGCAGATGGAATGCTTTTAAAAGTGGGCCGCTTTATTTCTCCAGCCGATATTGAAGCACAATGGGCAACCGACAATTACCTGTACTCCCATTCATTAATGTTTACTGTTGACCCTTACACATTTACCGGTGCGCAGGCAACTTTTAAACTTGGCTCTTACTGGCAGCTGGAAGCTGGCGTACATGCAGGCAATGATATGGCTCCATGGAGCCACTCGGCGCAATTGAACGGATTATTAATGGCCCGCTGGGTATCTAAAGATAATAAAAACTCCCTTTATGGCGGTATTAACTCCCTGGGAAATGGAAATTACACCCAGCAGCATGATAACCTGCAGATGCTTGTAATGACCTGGGGTATTAAATTCAATGAAACATTACACATGATGACAGAAGCCTATTATTTGTGGCAATATCACGCATTAACCGGCGGTTCAGTAATTAATGGCCCTGCACAACCATTTTTAACGGGTGTAGGCCCCGGAAACCTAATCCCGGGAACCGAATATGCCCAGGGATTTGTTAACTATTTCCAGATACTGACATCCCCTAAGGATTACTTTTCAATCCGTACAGACTTTTTAAACGATCCGCAAGCCGGAAGAACAGGTTATGCAACTTTGTATTCAAGTCACACCATAGGTTTTGTACATTATTTTAACAACTATATCAGGATACGCCCTGAAATAAGATACGAACGCGCCTATGCCAACGGAATTACCCCGTATGACAATGGCTCTAAAAAAGATCAGTATACAGCAGCTATGGATTTAATAGTTCGCTTTTAATAAAAACATTACGGCGGCTGCGTAATGTAGTCGCCGCAATAAACAATAAATTAATAATTATAGCAATGAAAACGTTTAATTTCAGGATGATTACGGTCATCGCATTAACATTTGGATTTGTTGAGATATCAAATGCCCAAAAACAATCAACAGGGTTATACTTAACTTACAATGATTATTTGAACCATAAACTAAGTTACACAGCAGATAAAACTAACCCCAACGGTAACAAACTACTTATTCATGAATTTATAGGAATGAATAAGGTAACGGTTATCAGCAATGGTAAAAAAACAATGATACCAAAGAGTGGATTGTTTGGATATCATGACAGCAATGGTAACGATTACCGCTTTTATGAAAATAAAGCTTTCCAGGTAATTGATACTACAGCTTTTTACATTTATAGTTATGATAAATTAATCCAGCAAGGTAAGGGTCCAAAACCAACCAGGGTGTATTATTTCAGTAAGAAAACCGATGATAAAATACTTCCCCTTACATCTGAAAACATAGCGAAAGCTTTCCCTAAAAATGCAAAATTCAGGTACATGGTTGAGGTTGCGGCTAAAACCAATTTAAAACTGGATGCTTACGACAATGAAGCAAACGAGTATAAAATAAAAGAATTATACGCGGAAAGTTTAAAATAATACTACACCACAGTTTAATAACAGTGGTAAAGATAAGCGCGGGCTATTTTTTATTATAATTAATTATTGTTTGTTAATTATAAGTTTGGTTTGATTGAAGTTCGCGTGAAAAGGGGATGCTTTTGCATCCCCTTTAAAAGGTTTTATGGAATTAGTTGATTTAGTGAATGGTTGATCAGGTTAATAAAGGGATTAAGTTATTAAATTTAGTCTTACCAATTCAACCCTTAACTTAATATAATGAGTGACGAAAATAATAAAGAGCAGTCGGTTGGCCATTTTCTTGAGCTGATTAAACGTTCAAGGCGTGGTAAGTTTAAGATTTATATTGGCATGAGTGCCGGTGTGGGGAAAAGCTACCGGATGCTGCTGGAAACACATGCATTGTTGCGTAACGGCATTGACGTAAAGATAGGTTATATTGAAACGCATAAGCGTAAGGAGACTGAAGCCTTGTTGACAGGATTACCGGTAATACCCCGCCGGAAGCTTTTTTATAAAGGAAAGGAGTTGGAGGAGATGGACCTGAAAGCGATTATTAACCTGCATCCGGAAGTGGTGGTAGTGGACGAACTTGCGCATACCAACATTGAAGGCAGCCCGAACGAAAAGCGCTGGCAGGATGTATTGGATATTTTAAATGCAGGCATAAATGTGATCAGTGCCATAAACATTCAGCATATTGAAAGTTTAAATGAAGAAGTAGAGAAAATAACAGGCACAGCAATCAATGAACGGATTCCGGACAGTGTTTTACAAATGGCGGATGAAGTAGTTAATATTGATATGACCGCCGATGAGCTTATTGACCGGCTAAAGGAGGGCAAAATATATGACGGGAAAAAGATCCCGACGGCATTAAATAACTTTTTTCAAACTGAAAGGATCCTGCAACTAAGGGAGCTGGCGTTAAGAGAGGTTGCAAACCAGGTTGAACGCAAAATAGACAACGAAATACCAAAAACCATTAAGCTGCGACCAGAATTATTCTTAGCCTGCATCAGCACCAATGAAGCATCAGCAAAAATAATCATACGTAAAACAGCAAGATTAGCAAGTTATTACCGGTCCAAATGGTATTTGTTGTACGTGCAAACTTCCAACGAAAGCAGCGATAAAATAAATCTTGCCTCCCAGCGGCATCTTATAAATAATATGAAATTAGCTACACAATTAGGCGGCGAAGTTTTGAAGGTAAAAAGTGATAATATTGCCAAAACAATTTGGGAGACGGCAGAGAAGTATGATATTACCACTATCTGTCTTGGCAAGCCACACTTTAAGTTTTATCAGCTGGTAATGAAAACGGCTGTTTTTACACAATTATTAAATAAGATGTCACAAACTCATATTGACCTTGTAATACTATCATAATGACTATCAAAAATAAACTCCGTGCCGGTTTTAGCTTTCTGTTTTTTCTGGCATTCGTATGCTGCGGATTATCGATCTATTTTCTTACCCGCCTTTCTGCCGATGCCCGCGATATATTGAAAGACAACTATAAATCTGTTCAGTATACAAAAAACATAGGTACTTCATTGGATGCAAGCCCTGGTTTGTTAAGCCGTCAGCAAACTGGAATGATAGAAGAAAACCTGGTAAAACAGGAACATAATATCACTGAACATGGCGAACAGCAACTTACCGGCTCCTTACGCACAAAATTCAATTCACTTAAAGCATTACATGACGATGAAGCGAAAGCAGTGCAGTTGCATAGTGACATTAAAAGGCTATTATACGGCATTATGCAGCTGAACATGAATGCCATTGAACACAAATATGCTACCGCTAAAAAAACAGCCGACGATGCAACATTACTGGTAGCGCTTGTGGGGTCATTCCTGTTTTTAGTGGCATTTAGTTTTACGGTAAATTTTCCGGGTTATATTGCCAACCCTATTAAGGAATTAACCGAACGTATAAAAGAGGTATCCAAGCGTAATTACCATCAGCAACTGGATTTTAAATCGAACGATGAATTTGGAGAGCTTGGCCAAGCATTTAATACCATGACAAAAAAGCTGGATGAATACGAAAACAGTAACCTTGCCAGTATATTATTTGAAAAAAAACGCATCGAAACGATCATAAACTCCATGCATGATGCCATTTTGGGGCTTGATGAAAAATCGTTTATCATTTTTGCCAATGAGGTAGCCTGTACGCTGATTGGCATGCCAGAGGAAAGTCTTACCGGCAGATATGCTCCTGATATTTCAATGGAAAATGACCTTTTACGTAATTTATTGGTGAACGATCAGGCTAAAATGAAAATTTATGCGGATAACCGGGAAAGCTATTATACCAAAGAAGTATTGTCGGTAACCAGTAAGGACAAAGTTATTGGCAGTGTGATCATATTAAAAAATATTACTGAATTCCAACAGCTGGATGATGCAAAAACCAATTTTATAGCTACCATATCACACGAATTAAAAACGCCGATCTCTTCCATAAAGATGAGCCTGAAATTGTTAGAAGATAGCCGGATAGGTGCGGTAAATACCGAGCAAAAGCAATTATTGGAGAATATTGATGAAGACGCCCGCAGGCTGCTGCAAATTACTGGCGAACTTTTGGATATGGCACAAGTTGAAACCGGAAAGCTGCAACTCAACTTTGGCAGCACACATCCTAAAAATATTGTTGACTATGCTGTAAAAGCTTTAAAAACTACCGCCGATCAAAAGCAGGTAACCATCAATGTACAGTGTGATGAAAAACTTCCGGATGTGCAGGCCGACCTGGACAAAACTACCTGGGTTTTGATCAACCTGCTTTCAAATGCTATAAAATACAGTCATGAAAAGTCAGTTGTTGATCTTAAAGTGAAGATTTATACGGCCGACGACATAGAGTTTTCGGTAAGGGACCATGGCCGGGGAATAGATCAAAAATATTTATCAAGAATATTTGAAAGGTATTTTAAAATCCCCGGTGCAACCGCCGAACAAACCGGCACTGGCTTGGGACTGGCGATAGCAAAGGACTTTATTGAGGCTCAGGCCGGCAAAATAGGTGTTGAAAGTGAAATTGGTGAGGGCAGCAGGTTCTATTTTACATTGAAAAGAATTGGTAATTAAAGTAAAAGGTTTTTGAACATTCTGCGTATTTCTGAGTTGTTTATTTATGTTTGAAGAACAGAGAGCGGTTTAGTGCTACCGGGGAAATCCGAAGAAGGACCGCCTTGATTAACTTTGATCAAACATTTATGAAAAAACTGTTATTTGCCATTTTTTTCGTGTCGTTTTTTAATAAGGTGTGCGCACAAACAACAGACAGCACTATTATACATTCGCCGCTTAAAACAATGAGTGATACGCAATACACGGCACTTATAAAGGGAGAGGATTTATATAATATGGCGCTGGCTGGTGAACTCAATCATTATCCATCGCCGGATAAGGTGATAAAATTTAAAAAAGAACTGGGACTTAGTCCGGTTCAAATTGACAGGCTTGATGTAATTAATAAAGAACTACGCCGAAAAAAGTTGGAAATGGGTTTGATCATTATCAAAAATGAGCGGGTGCTGGACAGTATTTTTAAATATCATATATTAAATAACGGTTCGCTTATATTTTACACTAACAGGTACGGATTGTACCAGGGAGAGCTCAGAAACGTTATTTTACAGGCTTGCCTTGTTACGCGTACAATACTAACATCGCAACAAATTACCAGGTTTGAGGCTTTAGAAAAAGCTGATTAAAAAATGCCGTTTGATTTAGTTAATTTAGCGGCCCCTAATAAGCGAGTGTATGAAGATTACTTTTGACTTTGAAAAGCCCCTTGCCGATCTGCAGCAGCAGATTGAAAAGGTTAAACAGGTTGAAGACAAAAACAAGCTGGATATGTCGGCAACGGTTGCTGAACTTGAAAACAAGTTAGAGACCACCCGTCACGAAATATATGCCAACCTTACCGGCTGGCAAAAAGTTCAGATAGCACGTCATCCCGAAAGGCCATATACCCTTCAATATATAGAACTGATGTGCGATAATTTTATCGAATTACACGGCGACAGAACCGTTGGAGACGACAAAGCGATAGTTGGTGGGTTTGGTGCTATTAATGGCCATACCGCTATGTTTATCGGCCATCAAAAAGGTCGCAATACTAAAGAGCGCCAGTATCGTAATTTTGGCATGCCTAATCCTGAGGGATACCGCAAGGCTTTACGGCTAATGAAACTAGCAGAAAAATTCAATAAACCGGTAATTACCCTGATCGACACACCGGGCGCATTTCCTGGTTTAGAAGCAGAAGAGCGTGGCCAGGGCGAAGCAATTGCACGTAATTTACTGGAAATGGCTATCCTTAAGGTGCCGGTAATATGCGTGGTTATTGGCGAAGGTGCATCAGGCGGTGCGTTGGGCATTGCTATTGGCGATAAAGTAATGATGCTCGAAAACTCATGGTATTCGGTTATCTCTCCGGAGAATTGCTCTACTATCCTTTTTAAAACATGGGAGCAAAAAGAAAGAGCAGCGGAAATGCTAAAACTCACTTCTACAGATATGTTTAAGAACAAGCTGATTGACGGGGTTATTAAAGAACCGCTCGGCGGCGCCCATCAGGACCCAATCGCCATGGCTGCTACCCTTAAAAAACAATTGCTGAAAGATTTAAAAGCGCTGAAAGAACGTAACGTTGATGAGTTGGTAACAGAGCGAATCAACAAATTCTGTGCAATGGGCGTAGTGATTGAGGATTGAGCCGTTAGTTTCACACCATTCGTATTATCTTTCTTATTTTAGCTGAATATTATTATTGCTGTCGTTATTAAATAATTATACGCAACGGTAATAGTTTTCGCCTGTAACTGCATTCCATTGTTGCTTATAGTAAACGGTGCTCGCTAACTTTACATTAGTATTTCATAAAAGCCTCGTCGGCCATCAATATAAATTGGGCTACTTTTTTTAAAAAGGATTTGGGAACTAAAAAAAACGTCCTATATTTGCATTCCTTTTTGGGACGGATAACAATCCAACAAGATTGCCTGATAGTATAATGGTAGTACGACGGTTTTTGGTACCGTTTGTCTAGGTTCGAATCCTGGTCGGGCAACAATGAATATTTCGGATTTCGGATTTTCAATTTCGGATTTAGGTCTGGTTTTAAAATTCGAAATCCGAATTGCTTTTTATACAGACAGGATATCGGAAATATTTCAGATTACGATTTCAGATTTGGAAAATGCTTTATTAGCCGAAACAAAATCTAAAATCGTAATTCGTAATTCGTGAATCAAACAAATGCCGTTACAATTCAACCCCGTTAAATTATTTGCAGGCTCAGGCACCAGGGTGCTGGCGTCAAATATAGCTGATTCATATGGCAGGGAATTGGGTGATGTGGTACTTTCACGTTTCAGTGATGGAGAATTTCAACCGCATTTTAATGAATCGGTACGCGGTTGCGATGTGTTTTTAATCCAAAGCACTAACCCGCCTACCGATAACCTGATGGAATTACTGATGATGACTGATGCCGCACGACGTGCATCTGCCCATTATGTAACCGCGGTTATCCCGTATTTTGGATTAGCACGGCAGGACAGAAAAGATAAACCACGTGTTGCCATTGGTTCAAAACTAGTGGCAAACATACTGGTAGCCGCCGGCATAAACCGTATTATGACAATGGACCTGCACGCTGCACAGATACAGGGATTTTTTGACATTCCGGTTGATCATTTGGATGCATCCATAATATTTGTTCCGTATATAAAAAGCCTGGGGTTGGGTAGTTTAACTATCGCTTCGCCTGATATGGGGGGTTCATACAGGGCACGTTCTTTTGCAAAATTTTTTAATGCCGAAGTGGTAATTTGTGATAAACGCCGCAAACGTGCCAATGAGATTGAGTCAATGACCCTTATTGGTGATGTTACCGATCAGGACATTGTGCTGATTGATGACATTTGCGATACCGCCGGCACCCTGGCAAAAGCAGCCGGTTTAATTATGGAGCGTGGCGCCCGTAGTGTACGTGCAGTATGTACACACCCGGTATTATCAGGCAATGCTTATGAAACAATCGAGAACTCTATGTTAACAGAACTTATTGTTACTGACACTATACCGCTTAAGCAACCGGGTAGCAAAATAAGAGTATTAAGCACGGCCGAATTGTTTGCAAAAGCAATAATGAACGTAAATGAACATGGCTCCATAAGCCAATTGTTTAAGGTGGATTAAACCCCACCTAAATCCTTCCCGGTAGGGAGGACTTTAAATATAATGAATAATAATTCTTCATTAAAGCCCCTCTCTACCGGAGAGTGGTTGGGGTGAGGTTAAGTAAACAAATTAAATAACAAATTAATGAAATCAATTGCTATTAGCGGTTCTCCAAGAGAGAACGTAGGGAAAAGAGACGCTAAAGAACTGCGTTACCAGGCATTAGTGCCGGCAGTACTTTACGGTGGGTCAACCCAAACCCACTTTTCAGTGTCCGCAGCTGATTTGAAAGCCGTAGTTTATACGCCGGTTGTTCATTTCATCGACTTAGAAATTGCTGGTGTAAAATCACAGGCTATTATTAAAGACATGCAGTTCCACCCCTTAACTGAACAGCTTATTCACATCGACTTTTTGCTGCTAGATGACAAAAAGCCTATCACTATCGAAATTCCCGTTAAACTAACCGGAACTTCGCCGGGTGTTAAAACAGGTGGTAAGCTGGTACAAAAACTAAGAAAGTTACGGATCAAAGGTTTACCCAAGGATCACCTGGATGCTATTGAAGTAAGCATTGAAACTTTAGAAGTTGGAAAATCTGTAAAGGTTGGCGATTTAAAACTTGATAATTTAACTATCACCAACGCCAAAGAGGATACAATTGTTTCTGTAACTACTTCACGCGCATTACGTCAGGCTGAGCAGGAAGCTGCTTCCGGTAAAAAATAAACCCCTACCCTCTTTAAGGAGGAATAAGGTTAATATTTAACAGCGATAGGTTTATACTTATCGCTGTTTTTATTTTAATTAATATCTTCGCCCTATAAATCTGTCTTTGTTCACTAGTTCTATGGACTAGGGACTATGGACTATAGACTCAAAATGAAATATCTGATTGTTGGTTTAGGAAATATTGGGCCTGAATACGCTGATACCCGGCATAATATCGGCTTTATGATTTTGGATAAACTGGCTAAAGAGGAAGGAGTAAAATTTTACAATATGCGGCTGGCATATTACACCGAAATAACTCATAAAGCCCGGACGCTGTATCTCATCAAACCAACCACTTATATGAATTTGAGCGGTAAGGCGGTTAATCACTGGATGAAAGAATTAAGGATCCCTATTGAAAATGTATTGATCGTAGTGGATGATATCGCTTTACCTTTTGGCACGCTGCGTTTAAAACCTAAAGGAAGCGCCGCGGGCCACAATGGCTTAAAACACATTGAGGCTACACTTGGTCATAATGATTATGCGCGCCTCCGCTTTGGCGTTGGTGATAATTTTCCGAAGGGCCGGCAAGTGGATTATGTACTGGATGGCTTTGCAGAAGATGAACTACCTGAGCTGCCTGCACTCATTGACCGTGCTATCGAAATGATAAAAAGTTTCGCTGCTATCGGCACAGAATTAACCATGACAAGGCACAACAAGTAACACTCTTGTTACATAACTAATTATTTAGTTAAATTTTGTTAAATCTTTTATTTTCTTGCAACGGATTAATACCTTGGTGTGTCTTTAACCTTAAGAATCCAGCCTATAAAATCCGACTATGAGAACACTTCTACTTTTAACAATTTGCTGCTGCCTCTCTGCCGCGGTATACGCTCAAACAACCCCACAAACATTAACCGTTAAGGGAATAACCATCGATTCGACCACAAACAAACCGCTGGGTTATGTTACAGCGGTATTGCTTGACGCCACAACACAAAAATCGATACAAGGGACCTTATCTAAAGACGATGGCAGCTTTCAATTAAAAAGCCATACAGGTAAAGCTTACCTGCTAACGTTTGCGTCAGTAGGTTATCAGAATAAAGTTGTAAAAATAGACGGGACAACTACAGATGTAAACGTTGGTAAAGTATCATTGTTGGTAGCAAGTAACAGTTTAAAAGAAGTTTCGGTAACAGCGGTAAAACCCATCATGAAACAAGAGGTTGACCGTATCAGCTATGACGTACAGGCCGACCCTGAAAGTAAAGCGTTAACAGCACTTGATATGATGCGAAAAGTGCCCTTATTGTCTGTTGATGCAAACGATAATATTAAAATGAAGGGTAGTGGGAAATATAAAATACTGATCAACGGAAAAGAATCCGCCCTGGTGGCTAAAAACCCGTCTGACTTTTTAAAGGCTATGCCGGCAGATAATATACAAAAGATTGAGGTAATCACCACTCCCCCTGCTAAGTATGATTCCGAGGGGTTGACAGGCATCATCAACATTATTACCAAAAAAAATGCCGACCAGGGTTACAATGGTACTATCAGCGGCCGTTACAACAGTGTTTTTGGGCCGGGGCTGTATCTGCGGGGTAATGCCAAGGAAGGTAAACTGGGTGTTAGTGTTTTTGCGGGCACTAATTATAACAATGGTTTTAACGCTGCCTTTGGTAATTCGCAAACTATTTTCGGCGGGCAAAGCACAAGGCAAACCGGTTACGGCAGCAATAAGTTTCATAATTTTTTTGGATCAGCAGAGCTTAGTTATGAAATTGACAGCCTTAACTTGCTGACCGGCTCCTTAGAGATGTACCACGGGAGCAGCGACCAAACCAATAACCAATTTTCTAATACTTTAAACTACAACGGCTCTGTTGCCCAGCAGTATAATCAATACTCATCGGGTTTTAATACCTTCCAGGGGCTTGACGCAACCGTTAACTACCAATTGGGCTTTAAACAAAAGAAGGATCAACTGCTAACTTTATCTTATAAATTCAGTTATTCGCCATCCACTAATTACAGTAATAACATTTTTAGCCAAAGAGTAAATGATTATCAATCGGTGCAACCGGATTTTAAACAAAATAATAATTCGGGAGAAAGGTCCCATACTGTACAGGTTGACTATGCGGAGCCATTCAGGAAGCTTACCCTGGAAGCCGGTGCCAAAGCTATCTTAAGAACTGATTTTAGTGATTTTAGCCGGCTGGATGTTGATTCGGCAACTACTCAATACAATTTAAATCCGGTTTATACCAATAACTTCAATTACCAGCAAAATGTGTACAGCCTTTATAATTCCTATCAGTTAAAGCTGGCAAAATGGACAGCCAAAGCCGGATTAAGGCTGGAACATACCACCGTAAATGCGAATTTTACCTCTGCAAATGCCTCTATCAGTCAAAATTACAATAACCTTATTCCCTCCGTATCTATTCAACGCACCTTTAAAACCAGCAGCTTGAATTTAGGATTTACGCAACGTATACAACGGCCGGGCATTTACCAGTTAAACCCTTTTGTAGATAATTCAAATCCTAAATTTATCAGCACAGGCAATCCCAATCTTCGCCCGGAACTGAACAATAACTTCGAGTTTACCTATAGTAATTTCTCAAAAAACTCATTTACAGCGGGCCTTAGCTACCAGTTTTCAAATAACTCCATTCAAAACGTATCCAGCCTGCATACCGACAGTATCGCCAATCACAAGCTTGATACTATTACCAAAACTACCTATCAAAATTTAGGGAGTAACCGTAGCCTTGGCTTAAATATCAACACCAATCTTAGCATTACAAAAAAGCTTACCCTTAGCTTAAATGGATTTATTTCCAAAATCTGGTTAAGAGGCACCTATAACGGACAGTTTTATCAAAATTCTGGCTATACCGGTAACGCGTTTGCCAATGCAGGTTATAAGTTTGACAGCGGTTACCGTATAGGCATAGATGCCGGTTTCTTCAGCGGCGATGTGAATCTGCAAGGGCGGTCAAACAATTACATTTATAACTCGTTGGTGATCACAAAGGAGTTTTTAAAGAAAAATGCCACCATTTCATTAGTGGCAAATAACCCTGAATCCAAATACCACAATTATACCTCCACTACAACAACTCCTCAATACTATCAGTCATTATTTAACCAGGAACCCTACCGCACCTTTGCGATAAGGTTCAGTTACAAATTCGGCAAGCTGAACAGTGAGATAAAGAAGAATCAGCACGGAATTAACAATGATGACACCAAGGGCGGCGGCAAAAGTTCGGGAGGAAACCAATAACCGTAAGAGAGGCAAGATAGAAAGAAGCGAGATTCAAGAGGTGGGAATCAAGATGCAAGATTCTTAGATTGAAGATGGTCATAGCTTTGTATTGAGTAACTATCCCGATATAATTATATTTTCCTAACTCTTGCATCCTGGCTCTTGATTCTTGCTTCTTTCAAGTAATTTTGCGTTATGAAAGTATATGGTATCACCAATTGTAACACGGTAAAAAAAGCGCTCGACTGGCTAAAAGCAAATAACGTTGCGTACGAATTTCACGACTTTAAAAAACTCGGCATAAGCGAAGAAAAGTTAAAAGAATGGGATCAAAAAGCCGGGAACGAGCGCTTCTTAAATAAACAAGGGCTTACATGGAAACAACTTGATCCGCTGGTAAAAGAAAGCATAAAAACATCAGCCGATGCTTTGAAATTGATGCAGCAGAAAACCAGCATGATAAAACGGCCCGTGATAGAAAACGGTGACTTTTTGTTCTTTGGGTTTGATGAGGGTGTTTACGGGAAGCAATTTTAAATTGGTAATTTAAGAAGAAACAATTTGAATTGATCAATATATAATATTCACGTAACAATCATTATACCTTAACGGGCTTTAGTTATTTTGTATTATAATTGTTTTTTTAACTGACCAATATTTAAAATGAAATTAAACCTGATTGCCGGTTTCACACTGGCTTTTATGGCCGTTGCAAGTTATGGCTCTGCTCAAACTACTCCGGCAACAGCGCCAGCTCCGCCTGCAAGGCCTGCCCCCGCTCCTATCGTGGCTGCCCCCGGCACTATTTATGATTACCATGAAACATTCGGGCCTTTATTTTATAAGAAGAACGGTGGCGAATACCGCGCAGCGGATGGTCAGCCAGGCCCTAAATACTGGCAAAACCGTGCCGATTATCAATTGGCGGCTAAGCTAAATGATGAAACCAATGAAATTACCGGTTCAGAGATATTAACTTACACAAATTATAGCCCGCAAAATCTTGGTTATCTGTGGATGAACCTTGAGCAAAACCTTTTTAAGTTAGACTCAAGGGGAACTGCTATAGTTCCGTTAGTGGGAAATCCGCCGGTTCCCAGCAGCCGTAACTGGGGACGCGGACAGGCTTTTGATGCCGGATATAAAATTAAATCGATAAAAATGCTTGGTGCAAAAGGCGCCGAAACAGCAGTTAAATTTTTAGTGTCGGACACACGGATGCAGCTTTTTTTACCAAAAACAGTGACTGCCAATGGCGGACAAATAAAGCTAAAAATTGAATACTCATTTACCCCGCCAAATTATGGATCAGACCGTATGGGAATACAGGAAACCAAAAATGGGAAAATATTCCAGGTTGGACAATGGTACCCGCGTATGTGCGTATATGACGATGTGTACGGATGGAACACCATTCCTTATACTGGTCCGGGTGAATTTTACCTTGAATATGGAGACTTCGACCTTAAAATCACGGCGCCAGCTAACCACATTGTAGTTGCATCAGGCGAATTATTGAATCCGCAGGAAGTATATACCCCTGCACAATTGAAACGTTGGGCCGATGCGGCAAAAAGCGAAAAAACGGTGATCATACGTTCGGCAAGTGAAGTTACTGACCCTGCATCCCGCCCTGCCGGAAAGAAAGAATTAACGTGGCACTTTAAAATAAATAATGCCCGCGATGCCTCCTGGGCTGCTTCAGCTGCTTTTATCATTGATGCAGCAAAGATGGATTTGCCAAGCGGAAAAAAATCAATTGCAATATCTGCCTACCCTGTTGAAAGTGATGGCAACGATGCCTGGGGCCGGTCAACAGAATATGTAAAAAAATCAATAGAATATAACTCCTCCAAATGGTATGAGTTCCCTTACCCGGCAGCAACAGCGGTTGCAGGGATTGTGGGCGGTATGGAATATCCGGGAATTGTTTTCTGCGGATACAAAGCAAAGGCAAGAGGGCTATGGGGTGTTAACGATCACGAATTTGGTCATACCTGGTTCCCAATGATCGTAGGATCAAATGAGCGGATGTATGGATGGATGGATGAAGGTTTTAACACTTTTATTAATACGCTCTCAACTGCTAATTTTAACAATGGCGAGTACAAAAACACCAGGCAGATGGATATGCATCGCATTGGTGCATTTTTTACCGCCCCGGAGCTGGAACCTATTATGAGCCAGCCGGCAAACCTAAAAGAAAGAAATACCGGCACCCTGTTATATGCAAAACCAAGTGCAGGTTTAGTTTTATTGCGGGAGCAAATTTTAGGCCCTGAGCGGTTCGATTTTGCTTTCAGAACCTATATTAATAAATGGGCATTTAAGCATCCAACACCTGAGGACTTCTTCCGTACGATGGAAAATGCAGGCGGTGAAAATTTGCAATGGTTTTGGCGTGGATGGTTTGAACATAACTGGCGGCTTGATGTTGCAGTACGCGATGTTAAATACGAGAATGACGATCCGTCAAAAGGCGCATTGATCACCATAGATAATCTTCAAAAAATGGCTATGCCCGTGACCCTTGAAATAAAAACAGTTAGCGGAAAAGTTGACCGGGTTAAACTACCCGTGGAAATTTGGGAACGCAATAGCACGTGGACATTTAAATATCCATCTACCGAAGAGCTTCAGTCTGTGACTTATGATCCTGATAATGCAATGCCTGATTACAATCCGGATAACAACGTTTGGACAAAGAAATAATAACTGGAAGATCAGCCATCGACTAAAATTTTAAACACAGCGGCCCGGTAATACCGGGCCGCTGTGTTTAAAGAGTGTTACAAAACATTAAAATCAAAACTATTTTTATTTGATTAAGTTATCATAACTATTAATAATACGTGCCGATATGAAAATTAAGTACTTTTTTGCTTTGCTTTTGCTTTTTGCAGCGGCGCTGATAAAAGCGCAGGGCACCTTAAAAGGCAAAGTAATTGACGGCGCCAGTAATACAGGCCTTCCAAACGTCTTTGTCAGGGACAATGTCGCCAAAAAATATACGCTCACAGATAAACAAGGAAACTTTACCATAAATACTGAAACCGGGCATTTGCTGATCTTTGAATCTCCGGGCTATGTTTCAGATACGCTTTATGTAGTTGATATGACTGCTAAAAAGATAAAGCTGGAGGCGCAAACAATCTCATTAAGGGAAGTAAATATTACTGCAGGCAAGGCTGCGTTTGATCCCCATAAAGAATACCCGGACGTATATACCAAAAGCAAGGTATATGTGATGTCGCCAAGCACCTGGTTTAGCAAAGAAGGTAAGGATGCGCGCCGGCTTAAGCGATATTTTCAGCACGAGGCCGAAGAGCGGCATGTTGATGCAGTGTTCTCGAGGGCTTATGTAAGTAGTATAGTACCTTTGAAGGGTCAGGAGCTCGACGACTTTATGGTGCTTTACAGGCCACCTTACGCTTTTTTGAGGGACAATAATGGCCCATCGCTGGTAACCTATATTAACGACAGTTATAAAAAGTTTCAAGCGCTGCCACCTGATAAACGTACCCTGCCCAGGTTGACCAATCAATAAGTTAAAAAATTGAGCCTTTAACTATTAAACGTTAAAGGTTCTTTTATGGCTTTTCGGTATTGATGATGGCACCTCCCCTAACTATTAATTAATTTTTTCAATTAATCCTTTTGACTCAAATTCAATCAAATATACAGATACCCGTTAAAGCGGTGTTGTATAAAAACTTACGATCATGAAAAAGAGAATCATTGGATTAGCACTTATTATAGCATCATTTGTATCCATAACTTCAGGATGTTATGTTGGTTATGGATATCATCGTCACTATGATCGTGACCATGAGGGCCATTATGATCATGACAACCATCGTGATCATGATGAGCATGACCACCACGATGATTAAAAGGTTTTAGTTTTGGTTAAGTGTATTAAAAAGGGGTGCCTGTACAAGGCTCCCCTTTTTTGCTGTAATTTCAGTTAAAGATACTTTGCGCTTTTTTTATCGTCCTTTCAAGATCAATTCCTTTTCCTAAAACCCCTTTAAATAAATCTCCTGTTTCCTTCAGGCGGTCAACAGCGTTAAATATGGTGAAATGTCTCATGGTAAGGCCGGGTTTAACTTCGTCCCAATGCAAAGGCATAGATACCGTAGCTCCTGGTTTTGGACGGAGTGAATACGGGCCTGCGATGGTTGCTCCGGGGCGGTTTTGTAAAAAATCAAGGTACATTTTACCTTTCCTATTGGCGATCATTCTCTCGAGGCTGGTAAAATCAGGCAGCTGCTTATGTACAATATTTACAATGATCCTTGCAAACATCTGCGTTTGATCGTAACTATATTTACCTTCCATCGGTATGTAAATATGCATACCGGTTGAACCGGAGGTTTTACAATAAGAAGGGACCTGAATCTCATCCAGCACTTTTTTAACTTCCAGTGCTGCTTCAATCACCTGGTCGAAGGTGTTTTTATCCGGGTCAAGGTCTATCACGCAATAATCCGGATTATCCGGCGATTGTGCCCTGCTAAACCAGGGGTTCATTTCAATACATCCCAATGATGCCATCCACAATAAACTCGCTTCATCTGTACCTACCAGGTACTCTTTTTCTTCACCGTCGCTGGTAGTATAAGGGAATGTTTTAACCCAGTCAGGCGCTTTTCCTTTTACATCTTTCTGATAAAAGCTCGGGCCATGTATTCCGCCGGGAAAACGGTTAAGTGACATGGGGCGATCCTTCAGATAAGGCAGAATATATTCAGCAACCTGATAATAATAGTTAAACATATCCCGCTTGGTCACTTTGTCTTCCGGCCAGTAAACCTTACTCAGATTGGTGAATTTCAGGTCGTGCCCGCAAATGTTTCTAACCTGAGTATCATCTTTGGGATTAAGCAAGGTTTTACGTTCTTTTTGTCTTGGCGGTTTGATGGCATGCTCATGCTTTTCTGGTTCAGCGGGTTCCTCTTGTTCTACTGCAACATCGGTATCCATTGGCCTTTCTAAAATCACATCCTGTGCTTTTTTATCAATACGCATACCCTGGAAAGAAGGGTGCCGGAAAACACCGTCACTCGTAATTTCGGAAAAAGCCACCTCACATACCAATTCAGGTTTTAACCATGTTGCTTTGGCTTTGGGTGGATTCGGCCTGAAACGGGATGGTTTATTTACATCAGGAATAACATCGAACGGACTTTTGTCAATTATCAACGGCTTAAACTGGCTCATCATCTCTTTTTGCACTTTATCCGAAAAACCCGTGCCTACTTTCCCCACGTACTGAAGACTACCATTATTATAAACGCCTAATAACAGTGAGCTGAAATTTTTGGTGGTGTCCTCGTTTTTGGTAAATCCGCCGATGATCACCTCCTGCCTTTTATGTACCTTAATTTTTAACCAATCTCTCGAACGAAGATCGGAAGTATAGATACTGTTGCATTTTTTGGCGATGATGCCTTCCAATCCCATACGCTGTGCTGCTTTAAAAAAATCAATTCCGTTTGCATTAAAAACTTTGCTTATCCGAATGCGGTCATCGTCGGTGGGAAGTATATCCTGCAATACGGCCTGGCGCTGTGTTAGCGGCAATCCCATCAGGTTTTTGCCATCGTACCATAGCAAATCAAATACATAATATACAAGTTCGCCATCAGCCTCACTGCGCCAATTTTGCAGGTCTCCGAAATTGGAGATACCCTTTTCGTTTAAAACCAGCAGTTCTCCATCCAGCACGGCGTTGATCTTCCACTTTTGAAGCAGCTTGTAAATGGGGTAAAATTTATCATTAAAACTCTTGTTATTGCGGGATAGTAATTCCACTTCGCCATTGTTTATAAAAGCCAATGACCGGTAACCATCCCATTTTACTTCATATTGCCAATCAGGGTCATCAAAAGGTTCGTCAACCAATGTAGCCAGCATTGGTTTTATGCCCTTCGGCATGCGGGATTTTGGCGCTGTTTTTAAGATGGACTCTGCATCTTTATTGGCTGGTTTTGCTGGCGCTATCTTGGGTTCTAAGGGCTCAGGCGCTTTATTTTTTCGTCTGGCACTTTTTTTTACGTCCTCTTCATGACCGTGCTGCCAAACCTTTTCGCTTGTTTCAGCCATATCGGCTATAGTTTTACCGGACAATACAGATTTATCCTCTTCTGTGATATCACTTTCTGAAGCAAATTCATCATTGTGTTTTATAAACAGCCATGCATTTTCGCCCATTCCATGCGTTTTAACAAGTGCAAATTCGCCGTGCAGCTTTTCTCCGTGCAGCTTAATTTTTAACTGGCCTGATTTTAGCTGTTGGAGGAGGGCTTTTTCCTGTTCTTTTTTACCTTTTATTTCTTCAATAGGCTCGTAGGTACCTTCATCCCACACAATCACCGTACCGCCGCCATATTCGCCTTCAGGGATTATGCCCTCAAAGTTCCGGTAATCAAACGGATGGTCTTCAACCATCATGGCGAGTCTTTTTACTTTAGGGTCTGTAGTTGGGCCTTTAGGTATCGCCCAGCTCTTTAATACACCCTCCATTTCCAGCCGAAAATCATAATGCAGGCGTGACGCGTCATGTTTTTGGATCACAAACATTAAATGATCCTTGTCCACGCTCTTTCCGGCTTTGGGTTCGGACGTTTTAGCAAAGTTGCGCTTTTGAACGTATTTTAAAAGACTCATTTATTTATTTTCAAATACTTTTGCACTGCTTCAACCGATGTACCTGCAGCACTTACTGCTTTTTTAAGTTCTTCCCTGTCAATACCAAATTTTTTTGTCCAGTATTCTACCTCGTAGTTTTCCTGGATATTGATCTTGTCCCTGTCAGGACTGCCAACATTGTATTTATTGTCCATAATATTACTAACAAATAAAAAAAAAGATGGTTTTAAAGCGTTTGTTATGCAATGCCTGCTGTAATTATATCGCATTTCAACGGTCCGTACCGGGGCTGGGCTTATAAATTATAAAGCGTCACAACGAACAGATAGGCGTTGAAAGCGAATTTGGGTAAGGATAATACATATTGGTTTATATTGACAATTTTTTAGCTTCGGGTAAAATATAGTAATTGAAAATATGGATTGGTATAATTACCCCGCTGCTTTTTTTGCAGGTGCTTTTTTAGCAAATGCAATACCCCATTTTACGCATGGCATCTCCGGCAATAAATTTCCATCTCCTTTTTCAAAGCCCCCCGGCAAAGGTTTATCGTCACCAACTGTAAACGTGTTATGGGCGATGTTTAATTTCATTGTGGGATACCTGCTTTTTGGAGCGGGGCACATCAATTCGGCACAACCTTTACCTGTGATCATCTTTTTTGTGGGTGCAACTGTCATGAGCATTATGCTGAGCATCAATTTTCAGAAAAAGGAAAAGGAATAAATGCGCGTATGCGAGATGATAGCATCGGGTAAAAATTCAAACATTCAGAAACATAACTATTACGGGCTGGTTAAAGCCATATGCAAAATATTTTATTTTTGGGCGATAGCTTAACTGCGGGTTATGGGTTACATAATACTGCGATAGAGTCGTTTCCTGCGCGTATTGAGCAAAAGATCAATGCTGCAAAGCTGGAATACAATGTAATTAATGCCGGCCTTAGCGGCGACACATCCGGCGGCGGATTAAACCGCATCGCTTATTGGCTGAGCAGGCCGGTAAGCATTTTTGTACTTGAACTTGGCATTAATGACATTATCCGCGGCATTTCGCCGCAAACAATATTTAGAAATTTACAGGCAATAATAGACAAGGTAAAAGCCAGGTACCCCAATGTAAAAATAGCGCTGATGGGAATGCGGATCCCAGCGTTTATTCCGTCAACTTTTGCCGTACAATTCAACGCAATTTATCTAAAACTGGCTAACGACAATCAAGCAGCATTTGTGCCGTTTTTCCTGGATGGCGTGGCCGGAAAATCGCAGTTTAACCTCCCCGACCGGCTTCATCCCAATGCCGAAGGTTATAAAGTAATTGCAGATAATGTATGGCCGGTTATTAAAAAGCTAGTGATGGATCACCCGAAAGGTTAAATTAATACGCTCCCTTAAAGGTTTGGTTGATTTGGGAATGCGATGCTCCCAATTATGCTGTAAATCACCTTTCATCAACAGCAACGAACCATCTTCAAGCGTTATGGAGTACTTATTTTGATGATCAGCTTTATGCCTTATATCAAACCGCCGCGCCTGCCCCAGGCTTACCGAAGCGATCACCGGATTTATGCCGAGTTCGTATTCATCATCACTATGCCAGGCTACCGAATCGTTGCCGTCCCGGTAGTAGTTAAGTAAGACACTGTTGAAGCTGATACCTGCTATTCGCTCTGTAACCAGTTTTATTTTGAGCAACTCATCAGTCCATGGTATCGGATCATATTTAGTACCGGAGAATGCATAATCTTTGCCGGTATCGCCGTACCACGCCATTAACCTTGGGGTGATGATCTCCTTACCGTACATAGTCGCTGTTTTTTGCTCCCATGGCACAGTGTGGATAAATGTTTCCATAAACGTCCTGCTTTCTTCAGCGTCAAATATCTTTTGATGATATTCCATCAGGTTGGATGGTAATGAAACCGGAGGTAAAGTGTCGCCAAAAATATTTAACTGCTCCATCATTTAAAAAATAAAAACGGCTTAAAATCAACCTTATTATGGCATTATTAACCCTTGTAGAATCAGTGGTTCGTTACTAATTTTGATATAAAAACCAAAATTATGGAAAATACCGTATCCAAAAGCAGCAACGATCATTCCAATGGATTGGTTGAAATATTTGAAGACAAAAAAATTATCCGGGTAAAACGCGCAATGATAGACCATTCGTACTTTGAGGACGTTTCGGCTACCAATATGAAGATAATTGATGCCAATTTAAGCGACCTTGAAATTAAAGGGGCCCAGCTTGGGGGCGCCTATATCCATAGTATAGGTATGCCTCCCAAGGGACATCCGGCTTATAACCCAAACGCCAAACAACGCCCTTTAAAATTTGAAGACTGTGAATTGAGCGATAGCACTTTTATAAATTGCAACTTAAGCAATGTAAGCATCAGTGATTGTAATTTAAACGGGATGAAAATAAACGGAATACTGGTAGAAGACTTGTTGAGATCGTATAAGCAATAATCAGCATCCGCTTTCATAAGCCAGTTTCATATACATCCGCACGTCTTCGTTCAGCTCCTCTTTAAAATACAAGCGTAAATGATGATTAAAATCATTACTGCCGGGTACCGCTTTAATTTTATTGAAGCAGAGATTATCTACATATACCTGTTTAAAAGGAAATACAACATCCACGAAATTTTTACCAAGCTGAATAACATAAGCGAACCTTGTCCGGGCGGAAAATGTGATCATCGACTTTGCAGGATGCACGGTAACTTTCCCTATCTGTTGGGTATTCCTTCACCAAATAATCAAACAATTCAATGGTGTGCTGGCTTTTACCATCCAAAAAGTTGGCAAGTTCCTTATCCCGGCAGGAATGTACCTGGTTGGTATTTACAAATTGTTGGTTACATACGGGACATATCCACATGATAATTTATTAAGATTGCAAAATACGGAAAAAGCTTAAAACAAAAGCTGAAAGGTAGCTTCCAGCTTCTGAATCGGCCGATGTTAACTGGTTTAACGAATAAAAGAGCCTGAAAAACTATTTTGATTTTTTTTGAAACAGGTATTGCGTAATTAAGTCAGAAATTATACTTTTGCACACTCCAAACCGGAAAACACTCCTGAGTAGCTCAGCTGGTTAGAGCATCTGACTGTTAATCAGAGGGTCGCTGGTTCGAGCCCAGCCTCAGGAGCTTGAAAATCAATGATTTAACCCAACTCTGGCGAGTTGGGTTTTTTGTTTCTCACACATTTCTCACACATTTTTAAAGTTTTTAAAATCATGCAGAATTTTTCTGCACGCACTAAATGAGAATTTGAGCGTCTTTGTAGACAGTAAAATGGATATGATGTTTTTTTTTGAACCGATTTGACTAGCTGGCTTGTCTAAAGAAAAATCCAAAAGCAGCCATATAATAGGTTAGATGGTTAATTTTGGTTAGCTATATTCTCTAGTGGATGAACTCGTAAGAATAAGTGGCTGTAGCTTTTATTTGCAAAGTGTTACCAGTATCGGTAAATGCACACTCCAGTGCGCCTTCTTTCCCATTAAGTGCCTTGATTTCCGGCAAGCTGACTTTAGCTAAGCGATTGATCTCAACATAAAATTTGATGCGATCATTGTGGGGGATAAAAACCTCGATGACGTTGAACTTTTCGCCGTATTGTTTAATTGCAAATTCAATGGAAAATCCATCGGCCGCTTTTTGAAATACGGATAGCCCGTCTTTTACGGCATTTTCCTCTGTAAAGCAGATGACCAGTTTGTTCCCAGCTGCATAAATCTCGCGGTGCTGTTCTAAGGCAGATTTAATCTGAGTGATTAAAGCCGCGTGGGCTTCTATAGCTGCCTTTGTCATGGGCGCAAATAGGTCTAAGAATTACGAAGGTAATAAGTCTCCCGCATATTTAACATTTAAATAAACCCAACGAATGCAGCCTTGAAGCAAAAAAAATGGAACAGGTGCAGGGTACTGGTTCCATTTTCTTTTGCCAAGGCTGCATAAAGTCCACCTATAATTTTAAAAAGAGTTATAATCTCTGTTTCCTAAAGAAATACTGCAATTCCTCACAAAGCTGAAATAACGGCGGATGCTTGCGGTGCTGCGCTTACTTTACATCCATCAGGAGAAACTAATGGTAGTGACCGAAATCAGGTTCGTAAACCAATCTTTTTCTTATTCTGTTCACTAATCGCTCTTTATCAGTCACTTAAACACGAATTAATTTGGAGGTCTCGAAAGAAGTAGTTATTTTAGACCTACCTTAAAACTTATTGCTATGCCCATCGAAACCGACATTAAATCACAAATCCTTATCATTGGCGGACGGCCAGATCAGCCCGACCTTTTAAAAGGCGCCACCAAATTAAAAGCATTGGCCTACACCGATCTGATGTGCGACAAGCTCGCCAATAAATTACAGGACATCGCGGACCAGTACGGCACTGGTAAAACGGTCAGCCCAGGCTCCATTGACACTGATAAATCCGTTAATGATTGTATCACCATGACGGGAGGGCAAGCCTCATGAAAAACACACTATTTTTAGGCTTCGCGCTATTGCTCACCGCCTGCGGTGCCTTCGCGCAGGAGCATAAGGACACCACCGGCATTTTTTCATTAAAAAATTTCCAGCTGCAAAACACCTTCGATGAAAGCGGCAAGAAGCCTTCACCCGCACAGTTCCAGTTTACCCTGCCCGACGGCAAAGCCAAAAGCTGGCTGATCGACGCCGGACTGGCTTATAAGTTCGCGCAGTCAGCAACCTTCACTTCCAAAGTGCTGGTCGAGTTTCACAAAAATACGCTGATCGATAAAACGCAGGAAAACCTGTCCGCCGGCTATTCCGGTCAATGGCTGCAAAAGGCAGATCACTGGCAGCAGCTCATCACCGCGGGCGCCAAGTATGTCCATGACTGGAAAGACTCTACCCATTCGCTGGCCGTAACCGGCAATTATACTTTATTCAAAGCTGACCAGGGCTTCCGGGTCAACGCGCCGGGCTATTTAGCCGATGACGCGTTTACTTACCTGCTCACGCCTTATATCGGCTTTGAATACCAGCAAATCATCCAATCTAAAGCCTCCACCCAAACCGGGACCATATTCAGGGGACTGTATAACGTTTCAGGCGCCTTTGCCGTCAACAAACACAACCCCGATCCGGTCAATAACGCGCCGCATAAACTGATCGAAGCATCGCTGGATTATACCGGCCGCGATGCTTTTACTAATCAGACCGGCAACGGTGAAAACGGCACACACTTATTCAAAGCAGGATTAAGCTTCTACATCGTTGACCAGGAAAGCACGCAGGTATCCTTAGGCGTAACGTATAATGATGGCTCAAACCCATTGCAGGGCTTAAAGCCACAAAAATTTTGGCAGTTAACCGTTAATATCCAATTATAAATTTACCCCATAACCATGAGCGACATCGAAATTCAACCCTCATCGCAAGGCAGCGATAGCGAAAACGAAAAAAAGTACCGTTTCTATTACCAGCTTTCCGCGGCCATGGTATTGTTCAGCAAATGTTTTCTTATCCTTTGCGTGTTCGGCTTGCTCATGGTCACGAGTTATTTTTACTCCAACGAATTTATAAGCAGCGCGCGCTGGTTTATTGTGGGGATCGAATTTGCGGTGATGTGCGCATTGATCTTCACGATCGTGCACAATAAGATCTTTTTACCGCCTTATCCTTATAACAAGCCTTTGCTGAGCCCAGATCCGGCTGTACTGGACCTGGTGCAGAAAGTGAACAAAGATGCGCAGCGTTATGGAAACGCGGCTTATGGCAACTACCGCATGGTGTTCTATTATAAGATCTGCACGATCATCCTGGCGGGCTTGTCTACGGTCGTATTGGGACTGCATTTTGAGGCTAAATCGGGCTGGTTCGTCACCGGTTACCCCATCTTCTCCAAAAACGTGGCCTTGGTGATCGGAACGATTATCACCATTTACACCTCCATCATGACCTTTTTTAACGTCGAGAAATACTGGCTGATCAATAAAACCCTGAGCAATAAACTACGCTCGTTATTGGATGACGTGGAGAATGCGGACAAGCTCAAGGAGCTGAACACTCCCCAACAGGTGCAAGCCTTCGTCGACCAGTATAAAACCATCAAGGGCGATTTTTACAAGTACTGGGAAGGCGCCCTATCCGACCGCGGTTCGCAGGGATCGTAATATCACTTTTTGACAGCAATTTTTTGTAGATTCGTTTAGATGGATATTTTTATTATTGAGGACCTGAAGTTTTTTGCAGACCAGTTCAGCCCTATCCATTGTGATTTCCTGGCGGAGAATTGCATCGTCGCTCTAGAGAAACATGGACATGCCTCCGGTTGCGAGGTCGCATTAGTGAATGAGGCGCAAGCTGAACAATTTGCGGTCGCATGGAGCAAAGGGGTGATCGAGGCTGGCTACAAGGAATCAACTAAGATCACCGAGCGAGCAGCCGAAGCAGTAGGATTTTATTTGAGCAGGCGAAACACGAGTTATCATATCCTGGAGGAAGCGATAATCGGCACGGGGATCGACTATTGGCTGGGATATGATGAAAACCATGTTTTATATGATGAGCGAAACTTTTTGAAAGCGCGTTTGGAAATTTCCGGGATCGATGAAGAGACACCAAGTAATAATTTAAAGCGTAGAATCGGTGAAAAAAAGGAACAAACCGCTAAAAGTGACGACTTGGGTATTCCGGCTTATATTGCGGTCATAGAATTTTCCACACCAAAAGCTTACTTTGGAAAAAAATGAGAAACATCCGTGATCTACACCGGCAAGCCATGGAACTGGTAAGAAAAGCCAATGAGGCATTAGCGGGAGGAGATAACCCACTTCACCTGGTTTACCTGGAACAGGCCCTGGTTTTTGAAAAAGAAGCGGCCTATGAACTTTTGAATGATTTCGAAGCAGAACCAACACGCTCCGTGCTGTTCCGCAGCGCGGCATCACTGGCTGTCCAGAATAAGGATGTCGCAACAGCCCTTGAGCTGGTATCTGCGGCTTTCAAGGGTGAACCTCCTGCAGAGATTCGCGGCGAATTAAATGAGATCGTAAACCAGACTTATGCATTATATAATGTCGCGGTTTTGGAGAGCAGCCATCAGCCGGACAAGAATTTTTTTGCAGAAAAAGAAATTAGCCGAGCCGAAAAAAAAGACTTCAATTTAGTACTTGAAGCGCAACAGGGAAATATGGCAGCCTATAGCCAGCTCATGCATAGTTATAAAAATTTCGTTTATCATAAGATCTTGAGAATGGTGATCGATGAAGAGGACGCCATGGATCTCACCGTCGAGACGCTGGCGATTGCTTTTGAGCAAATTAATAGCGTAACGGACGAGTTGCAGTTTAGTACCTGGCTTTATCGCGTCGCTATTAACAGGAGCATTAACTTTATCAGAAAAAACAAATTGGCGGGAATTACTTCCGGTAAGCAAAACCAAGATGAAATATTTAGTGACGTCTTTCTGGAAAGCGAAAATGAGCTGTCTAAACGGAACACGGCGAAATCTGAACTGCTTCAACTTATTTCGAAATTGCCTGTGCGGTACAGGGACTTATTGAATTTGCGTTATTTCGAAGAGTTGTCGTACGAGGACATCGCCGAACAGCTTGGGCTGCCACTGGGAACGGTAAAATTACAACTGAACAGGGCCCGGCACCTACTCGGAAATCTACTGAACCGGCAGCAAAGAGATGATAGTTGAAGCGGCAAAAGAATTGCGAGTTTCATCAAGCTATAACTTTTCCAAATAAAATTTCTGTAAATTCGTTTTCCTGATTGATTAACCGTGAGTGAGTTAGAATGTCTTTCTGATTTGAATTGCTTGACCAAATGAGGTCGGATGACTATGGTGCGTTTAGCGAGATCTAAACCGTTACTCGAAATTTCGTTTCCAGGCCGCTTACAATGTTAATCGCAACCGCGAGGACAGCATGTGCGTTTGCCAGACTGTTTTTCTGTGGTTTTTGCGAAACCATACTGCTGATGGTGATCGTCAGCTTGCTCGGCGCAGTAGAGAGCAAAAAGGCTTTCGACCTCACCAAGATCAGCTTTAAGGTTGAGCCATCGACTTTGGCGTTGATCGTGCTGACCGTGTTGCTTTTAGCCGGTTTATACGTGAAGTTCTGGAAGCAAAGCTATTTTTTGGGCACAGCCTGTTGCTGGTAAACCGTAACCGTGATATAAGCCGCCTGGGTGAAGGGATTGATCCCGGCATGGCCAATATAACTTAAATTGACCTGGTAGCGGTAACCCCCGTAGTCAACGGTGAGCGGCGCATTTTTACTTAAGACAACACTGGCCAGGGACGGGTCGACCAAGTCATTGGTTCCCGCCTTTTTGAAACCTACAGTCGCGACCTGGTTGGCGGGATCGGTCGCGTTCACATCCACGCGTAGCGCATTATTGAAAACGACAAAATAACCAGCTTTACAGTAAAGCGTTTGCGGACCGACGGCAAGGTAAAAGTTGTTCTCGATCTTCCCCGGAACCGTTGTAACTGCGGCTTTGTTGATATTCGTTAGCACGGCGGTCGTTTGATTGGTATCCAGCAAGGGCGTACCGGTAGGACTGGTCTTGACCAGGTTCTCCTGATCGGTATTAAACTGTGTCATGGACTGGTTCACCTTGGGCGCATGGGCGGCATCTTTTTGCAGTTTAACCGACAGTCCGTTGGATAATTGACTTGTTTTTTGCGTGATGGTTGCCGCGTCCGGTACCACCTGTTTTAAATTGTTAGTGGTGATCACGCCGTTGAGGCTGTTTAGCCGGTTATGAATATTTTTAACCAGGCTGTCGGTCGATACAAAGGTGATGATGAATTGTAAGTAATTGATTTCCTTTTGATGGTTCTTAGCCTGGTCAGTCTCCTGGTCGTCGAACTTTTCGGATACCGCGGTGATCAGCTTGGAATCGACTTCCATTTGCTGTAGCCGCAATTGCACGCTGTCTTTGACCTGGGTAAGTTTGAGTTGATGCGTCTGTATACTGCAATTGATCCACAAACCTGCCGCGCCGAGGATCACCGTACCAATGATCCATTTGAAGAAATCCAGCCCGGCGGTGGACATGCCCAGGAAGCGTTCCGGGGGTGCGGGCTCCGGCGCCGGGTTTTCGACCTTTACATTCAGGTTCAGATCACCGCTGAGTTTATTTTCTTTCATCGCCGGAAATTAAGGAGGTAATTCATGCAGGATAAGTCAAGGGTATTCAACTGTTTTAAAACGAAGCAGTTAAACCTTAAATTTACTAATTATCCGCTAACACGCAAATTTATTTAAGAAATGCGCTTTTTTTATAAGTACCGTTAAAATACGGGCTTGACATTTTGATTTAAATTACTAAATTACAGCGCAGTACGTTCCAGTCTTAAAGTTATTTTAAATCCAAACCTCACATGAAGAACATTGCTCTTGCTTTCTCGGGCGGCGGTTTCCGTGCAGCGGCATTTTCGCTCGGAACCCTGTCTTACCTGAATCAGCTCCAGCCCCCGGGCTGGGACAAGCCCCTGCTTAACAACGTCAAATTTATCGGCTCCACTTCCGGCGGCAGCATGACCAATATCGCCTACAGCATTGGCGTGTTCCAGGGCGACGAATTTTCAGTGACCTATAAAGCTTTACTGGCGGCGATGGAGGGTGAAACCCTGATCGCCCGCGTTTTCGAGATCCTGAAGGCAAAGCAGCCCTGGGAGGGACGCGATACCAAAAGCCGCAACCTCATCAACGCCTTTTCCATCGCTTATGATGAAAAGTTCGGCGCGCAAACATTTAAAAACTTATATGAACCGGGCGAGGGTATTGTCCCGCATTTAGAAGAGGTCTGTATCAACTCCACCGAATTTACCAATGGCGTCAGTTTTCGTTTCCAGTCGCAGCAAGCCGGGATCAGCAATGGCCTGGTCGGCAATTACTATATTTATTTTAAAGACCTGAAGGTGGCAGGCGACTTAAAGCTGGGTGACCTGATGGCTTGTTCTTCCTGTTTCTCGGGCGGTTTTGAACCCTTTATTTTCCCGGATGACTTTGTCCACGCCGGTCTGAGCCGGCAAGGGCTACTCGACGCGATCATTTATGAAAGTAATCCTTTTACCATTACCGACACCGATAAAGAACTACTTTCCAACGAAACCTTCAAAGACATCAAAGAACGTTTTGGGCTGATGGATGGCGGCGTAGCCGACAACCAGGCCATCGACAGCGTTTTTAAAGCCAATGACCGTCGTAAAGGCACCGGTAAAGAATTCGATTTGGTGGTCCTGACCGACGTCGGCAGTTATTTTGTCGACGGCTACACGCTGCCCATGGAAAAAAAGCGCTGGTATAATGCTTTTACGGTGCAGCAAGTCATCAATATGATCAAACTGGCCGCGCTGTCCTTCGTGATTATCGCAGTTTTTGCAGCGATCCGAGGCTGGCACGAATGGATGAAATTTGTTTTTATTCCACTGGCCGTGCTCGCCATAAGCTATATTGGCGGAGTGATATTCCTGGCGCTGCAAAAAAAGCAAGCGTTTAAAACAAAAAGCACCTGGCTGGTGGTCATGTTCAACTATATCGATTATTTCCTGACCATACGCGTCAGCCGGCTTAAACAAATGGTCACCTCGCGGCTCAAATCGGTATTCCTTTTGGCGGATGATCTTTACCTCAAACAAATACGACGGCTTTATTATAACATGATCTATGCGGACAAGGATCTGGGGCCGATGACGATCAGTAATGCTATTTATGACCTGAGCAACGCCAAGCTTTCCCCAAAGACCGACGAGAAACTGGCAAAAACCATCGACGCGCCCGTAAAGGAGCTGAACGCGAAGCCGGTTATCCAGGAACTGGAACAGCGGCTGAAAGATATCGCTGAAAAAGCCCGCAGCATGCCAACCACCTTATGGTTCGATCCCTTTCAGCAAGATGAACTGGCCGGCATCGTAGCGACCGGGCAATTCACCACCTGCTATAACCTGCTGAAATATTACCTGAAGCAGCCTGCTTTAAGCACTGAAGAAGCGGCTTTGGTTGTGCAGCTCACCAGGGACTGGAAGGCCTTTAACGATGATCCTTATATCCTCTACAAAAAATTAACCTAAACCATATGGCAAAACAGGTACACCGCCTCTTGCGGGGCTACACCCTCGACCCGGGTTTTTCCACCCGGCTGGATACGATGGGCATCAATGAAACCACTTATCGCATCCGCTGGGAGGACCTTAGCGTGCCGATGACCGAGGTCAGCGCGGCAACGGTGCTCAATAACCATGTCGGCCCTTCGGGCGAATATTTCGAGGTCATAGACGTTGATCCGCCCAGTAACTGCTTTTACGAACCGGTCAACCTGGACGATATCAGCGTGCTGGCGCAAAATGGGCTGACACCCAGCGAAGGCAACCCGCAATTCCACCAGCAGTTCGTTTATACGATCGCTATGAAAACGCTGGATCTTTTTGAGCAGGCGCTCGGGCGCCGGCTGATCTGGAACGCCAGGTTTGTTAAAAAAGGAGAACCGGACGAATACGTGGGACAGATCAGGATCTACCCGCATGCCCGCAGGGACGCAAACGCCTATTATGATACGCGTAAGAAGGCCATCCTGTTTGGTTATTTCAAGGCGGCCTTACAGGTGCAGGGTACCAATTTCCCGGGCGGGACGATCTTTAGCTGCCTGTCACCGGATATTATTGCCCACGAGGTCACCCATGCGCTGGTCGACAGCATTCACCCGCGTTTCCTGGAAAATACCAACCGCGATGTCCCGGCTTTTCATGAGGGCTTTTCTGACATCGTCGCGCTTTTACAGCGCTTTACGATCAACGACCTGGTGATCAGCCAGATCGCTTTGAGCGGCGGCGACCTGAACCATTTCAATTACCTGGGCGAACTGGCTACCCAGTTCGGTACCGCGCTGGCCAATGGCCGTGGCGCGTTGCGCAGCGGGATCGGCGAATATGTTGGCGATAAATGGGTACGCCGCAAAGCGGATCCGGCGCTTTACCAAACCACTACCGAGCCGCATGAGCGCGGTTCCATCCTGGTGGCTACCTTCTTTGACGCCCTTATTAAAGTGTATAGCTACAAAACGGCCGACCTGATCCGGATCGCCAGCGGCGGTACCGGCATCCTGCCGCAAGGTTCGATTTCGCCCGACCTGGCCAAGAGGCTGGCGCAGGAAGTCTGCGAGATCGCGGGCCATTTGCTTAGTATAGCTATCCGCGCGCTAGATTACTGTCCGCCGGTTGATATTACTTTCGGCGATTTCCTGCGCGCGCTGATCACTGCCGATATAGAATTTGCTCAGCCCGGTGAAAATAATTACCGGATCGCGCTGATCGATGCCTTCCGCAGCTGGGGGATCTTCCCCGACCAGGTCAACACGCTGTCCGAAGAAAGCCTGCAATGGTCGACGCCGGATCTGAACCCGGTACAGGCACGGGCGCTACAGGTCACGGCTGATTTCCTGAAGCCGCTGGTAAGGGAACTGACCAGTATTAGTGATCGTAAAGCCCTGTGGGAGCGTTCACAGCAGATCCAACGGCAGTTGCACGTTTTCCTGATGGATACCAAACGGCCGAATTTCAGCGAGGATGAGTGGGAGCAGTGGCTTAGAAAACTTGGCTTGACCACCGACGAACTTATTTTTGACGATGAGAAAGGTAACCCGCTCAACAAGGTCGAAGCTGTACCGATCGAGATCCACAAGGTGCGGCCGGCTTACCGTGTGGGTAACCAGGGGCTGATCCTCGAACAGGTCATCGTCAGCATCACCCAGTCGGTCAACATTAAAGTCAACAGTGGCGGCGCCGAGCCGCAGGAGATCCGCTTTCGCGGCGGCTCGACCATTATCTTTGATAGTTCCAAGGACTTTAGCCTGAGCTATATCATCACCAAGAACATCCGCAGCCAGGAACGCTTCCAGGCCCAGGCCGATTACCAGCAAGGCGATTCGACCCAGGATTATTCCTTTACCGATTCGATGTATGAAGAAAATACCGCTTTAAGCCCGATCAATTTTGCACACCTTCATTTTCACTAATATGGAGCCATTACAAGTAAAAGTACACATGTACCCGGTCGGCGAGCTCGGCGACTGTTTCCTGCTCAACTTCAGTTCGGCTGGAAAAGAAAGCCATATCCTAATCGACTGCGGTTCATTCCGCAATAACGGCACGACCATCCCGCATATGCAATCGATCGCTGCCGATATCAAAACCAAGCTGAGCGGCAAGCCGCTGGATGTCGTGGTGGGCACCCACCAGCACAATGACCACCTTTCGGGCTATGTGCATGCCTTCGATACGTTTAAAGCCATCGGCGCGGGCCATGTCTGGCTCTCCTGGCTGGATAGCCCGGATGACACGCAGGCGCAGGCGATCGCGGGCGGACAGCGCAAACTCAGCACGAAGCTACAGGAGATCAGCAAAAGTTTAAGCGCGATCAACGGATTGAACGCCAGCAAGGCCGCCGAGCATATCAATGACGTGCTGGGTTTTTACGGCTTGGATGCGCCGGCGCTAAACAGCACGCCGGTCGTGCCGCAGCAAGGCCTGAATAACCTGAAAGCATTAGGCGGTAAGCAGGTCAGCTACCTTTACCCCGGCACCATCATGGACCTGCCCGGCCTGGATGCCGGAGCGGTAAAAGTTTACGTACTCGGCCCCCCTAAGGATAATAATTTGCTGTTTGACATCAATCCCGGTAAAGGAGAATCCTATGATTCCAAGCTCGCGCCGGTATTGAATATGGCTGACGGATTTATGGCGGGGCTGACCAATTTTGTGGGTAAGCCAGTCGCCGGTGAGCCTTTTTTTCCTTTTGACCAGAAGTTCGAAAAACCCCGGGACCACCTGACCAACCCTTTAATGATCAACTATAGCGATCCGGCCAACAAATGGCGCAATATCGATGAGGATTGGCTCGACCAGGCGGAAAATATGGCGCTCTACCTGGATGCCTACACCAACAACAGCAGCCTGGTGCTGGCCTTCGAGCTGGTGGAATCCCAAAAGGTATTGCTTTTTGTCGGCGACGCGCAGACGGGTAACTGGTTGTCCTGGAAAACCATCGACTGGGCCGGCCAAACGGTTTCGCTGGATAAACTGCTCCAGCAAACGGTACTGTATAAAGTCGGGCATCATTGCAGTCATAACGCGACCTTGCCGGAGTCGCTGGAAAAAATGACCCACCCGGAACTGGTGGCCATGATCCCCGTGGATATCAGTGACCCGAATATCACCAAGGTCAACGGCTGGAAAATGCCCGCAGCCAATCTTTATAAACGGATCAAGGAGCTGACGAAAAACCGGATCCTGCGCGCCGATATGGTTTATGAGACTGACTGCGATCCGGCAGGCGCTATTGGGCAGGCCAACTGGGGAGCGCTGTTAGCGAAGGTCGATATTACGGCCAGCAAAACTGTGGTCACGTATACGATCGAGGGCTGATAGCAAATAATACAATATTTGAAGCATCTTTATTAAAACCTGGCATGCGCATTGACCAAACGAAGTTGACGATCCCGATCCTTTTGATCCTGCTGCTTTTAGCAGTAGCGTTCTTATGCGTCGAGAATGCCAAAACGATCTATGCATTTTTGCGCGACCATACAGATGATGTGTTCCTGAAATGGGTGTCCATCTTTGTCAGTTTTATCACCATCATTTTTGCTTTAACGCTCAATATCGTACTGGAATACTTCCGTCGTCCGCGCTTTCGGATCGATACGGGTACCTCGGAGCGCTGGCAAAAAAAGACCAAAGTTCAAAATGAAAAGGAGGAGATCATCCAAATGCATCTTCGTTTCCGGATCTCCAACGTGGGCAGTTCTTGCGAAAAATCCGCGGAAGTTCGCCTGGAAAAGATCTATAAACTTCCGGTTAAAAATGGAGCCAAACCTGTTCCGCTTAACCAGCACGATCCCCGCCCTTTAAAATGGGTGGGCCGCGATACCAAACCGATCGCAATGAACGCCGGCATTTTTGATTTTGTGGACCTGGGAGTGAGGCGGGCTGATCTGCCAGACCGCTTTCGGCTCGAATTTGAAAGCCGTGGTCACTATGACCTGGTGTTGGACAGAGATGAATATACCGGTTTCTTGGTGGCGGGGACTGTTTACGGTGAAAAAGCGATACCCAAATACTTTCAGTTTATGATAACCTGGGACCCAAGGCGTGACTTTGGCCCGATAGAAATTAAAAAATATGAAAATTTTTCAGTGCTCATGATGATAAATTTGCACAAAGCTACGTTAATTGCAGGTAACACAATTGGCTGGAAAAGGCCGATGGGAAAGATTATTAGTTGGTAACTCGGGTGTGCCGGACTAGCAAGCTTTAGTTTATATTTAACAGATCGTTATATTGTAGGCGTTAATATCAAGTAATACGTTGATTTATCTATCTTAAGTTAGGTTTTTTAATTCGCGAATGAAAAACTGAAGAAACAGTAAAAGGCAATTTTTGAACTAAATACTCGCGCATTTGTTATTTGGAAATAATCATCTAACTTAATGGTATATGCTGCATCTTAAAGACTTTCTGACCCGTATTCAAACTTTTGATCTACGAATTATCGAAGATTATCTCCAAAGGGAATCGGGCACGAATGAAAAGAGGCATGTTAAAGCCTATGATTTAACCTACCAAACCCAATACTATGATTCCTTTTCTTATAGGAGCGAATTAAGGGTGTTAAAGGATATGGCTTTTATTGATCTAATTACGTTAGATAAAGAGCGTATTAAACTTCAATTGGCTGAATTGTCTAAAGTTCGCAGCCGGTTTAAAGAGTTTTGGGGTAATTATAATCAGCACTATTCGGAAATGAAGCTAGTTTATGATCGCTCTTTTATTTTTTCTGTCCGTTTGGAGTATTTGTTCATCGTGAATAATCTTCAGTCTGACGGCGCTAATATTGAAGTGACCTCCAAATTTTCGGAGGACCTGGGCGATTCTGTTAAGTTACGCGAGAAGTTTCTGATGGAACTAATTTATGATGCGGCAAATTCGACCAAGGATCACATTTCATTTGAAGAATTCCAAAAATATCTTCATGATAAAAAGCAGGAAGCGAAGCAGACCGAGAATCCGACAGAACCAAGAAAAAGTGAAGAACCGGAGTTATTGTTTGAAAATGGGTCACCTACTAAACCAATAGATCGCTACCCCACTTTTAAACCGGGTATTGCCTCGCAATTGCTCGACTTATTAAGAGAGTATTTTGTTTCCGCAGATCACCCCAAACTTGAAAGACTATTATTATCAGATGAGGCACCGGACAAACCGTTGGTGTTCCGTGGTTTTGGCAATCAGCTGGCCGACGCATTCAAACAGTTATTTGATGCCCGGCTTATCGTAGGTTGCCAGATGGCAGACATGGAGCGATGGATCGCTCCTAAATTTAACTATCTTTCTAATCAAGCCGAAGCAAGGGAATTAACAGAGGGCTATCTCAACGGTCTAATGTCTACCAAAACCCGACCCTGCAAATCCCCTATCCTTAAAATTGAACAAAAGGAGGATAAATTTTATATCCTACCTACGCCTCG
>JAQNCM010000385.1 GCA_029237615.1 Mucilaginibacter sp. | reverse complement strand
CTGGTGTAAATACCTATATTCTTACAAAAAATGGAGCTTACTTAGGAACGAAGCCGACAAAAGTTTACATTACTTTTTACCATGATAAAAGCGATCGAATAACATCAGGTAAAGTTAAAGACCCGTTGTATATTTTGGCTGCTATTTTTTATATTACTGGCCACAAGATGCTGTATGGAACAGCACCGAGCAGCTAAAGGCGGGTGTAGTTGCTTTAAAGCATTGCTACGGGGACTTAATATCGTTTAAGTGGATTGACAGCCAGCCAGTAATTACAATAACGAAAGACCCTAATATGAGTGTGCCAGTGCCACCAATTACAGCATCTAATCAATAGGAAAATAAGGCTTTTAAATAGCTTTTAATAAGCGTTTAAAAAAAGCCATTCGATAGCTTTGGATTTAAAAAGAAACGCGAGGGTAGCCTTTCATTCCTGATAGTATTTAAAAGCTCCCTGTGAATACTGTCAGACCAGGGAAGAATTTGGGCGTTATCATTCTTTACAATGCCGTATGCGCCCTGTAATCCAATTTCTTCCTTGTGAAATAAATACTTTGTTGAATTAGGTAGCTTTTGAATCTCCAGTACGTGCAAGGGCATCATGCCAGCATCTAATTTGTGACCTTTCAGGATACCTTTTGACTAAAATAGCAGCCTTAAAACGGTGTTTAAAGAGGGTTTAAAAGGTGTTTTTCTAACAAGCAAAACGCAATTTTTTTGCCTTGTAAGTTAACATTTTAAAAAGGCGATTATAAATTATGGCGGATATTTTGGATTTTTTAATCAAATCAAACACTCACCTAATCAACGATTCTCTTCCTTATCCGAAGGATTCTTTTTTCCAGCTAACAGCTTTTCTACCAGTTTGCCTAACCGTTCGTTTTTTGTTTTTTCTTGCTTAGCCGAGAGTATCCAAACGACATACTCTTTTTTATTGCTGTAGGAAAGAGTTTGATAAAAAGCCATCGCGTTTGCGAATTGTGTCAAAGCCTCCTGCATGGCCGGCGGTAATCTGACCTGCTTATTGCCGACATCAATAAACCCGGCGTATTCACTATTCCGGATCGCTTCGTTGCTGGAAGCAGACTTTTTTGATAACCCTTCCTTTCTTAACCGCAGCGCTGTCCACGTTTCGTTAACAGCAGCCGAAGCAACAATCTGTAACCCATATTTTGCAGGGGCATCCCAGCTGCCCATCATTTCCAGGTCTGATTCTATGCCGGAACTTTTTTTGGGATAAGTTATCCAAAATATTGTATCTGATTTTAATAAAGGAGCAATTACTGCTAAGCTGGTGACCAACTCATTGCTATTTTTAACAAATAATTGTATGCCATCAAAATCTCCATCGGGTACAAACAGTGCTTCAGTGCATTCGGGCATCGGCTCCAGTAAGGAAAGGTAATTGGCGGGCGCATTGTAGAACAACCAGCGGGTACCGGGCTTAAAAAGTAGTTTTTTAGCGAGAGGTTTCATGGATGATAACAATTATTGGTTAAAGCAAACACGGTAAAGGGCAAGTAAACGGGTATATTTCTATCTTTACAAACAAAAATATGAATTATGGGTGGCATAAAAGATAAATAGCCGCGCAATGAATGAAGTGAAATTTGATGAAATATAGTGATATCGACCATCGTAAAACTGCTTTTATATTTGAACTGGATAACGTGCTTTACCCAGAAAAAGATTACTTGTTCCAGGTTTATTACCTGTTTGCCGGCTTATTGGAGTATACAGAATTAATTGATGCCAAACAGACAACTGATCTGCTGGTAAATACGTATACAAAGGAAGGAAAGGATATTGTTTTTGATCGTTTAAAAGAAAGGTTGGGTATTGATGAAAAGCATCGCAAAAATTTAAGCGATCTTTTAATTACTGCCAAATTGCCCTTAAAACTATTACTCCATAAAAACATGCTTTCGCTATTACAGGACATCGTTGTAGACCGAAAAAAAATATTTATAGTAACCAACGGAACTCCATTGCAGCAATTAAACAAAATAAAACAGACGGAATGGCATGGCCTCGAGCAATATCTAACCGTTTATTTTGCAGAAGAAACGATGGCAAAACCTGAACCCGATGTAATTGATGAGTTAATAAAAAAACATAACTTACAACGCAGAGAAATTGTAATGATTGAGAACTCAGAAACCGACCGGCTTTGTGCAGAGGCCTGCGGAATTGATTATATCAGTGTAAATGAATTTTTGTAAGAAATTCATTTTAATTACGTTAACAAGAAAATAATCTCAAATTATGAAAAAAATATACTACTTTTTAATTATCATACTTTGTGCCGGCGTCATATCGGCCTGTAGTAAAAAGAAGGTGAATCCCGTAGTCAGCGCTAACGATCCGGGCACAGCACTCGATAGGATCAAAGATTCTGTATACCTGTATGCTAATGAAGATTATTTATGGAATACCGCGCTTCCGTCTTACAGCGTATTTAATCCCCGGTTATTCACCAATCCGGAAGACAAAACAGCTTTATCTAATGAGTTGGATAAGCTATCGCAATATGCAATTAATCCCGCTACCAACCTCCCTTATGAATATTATAGTCGCTCACCGGGCAGGGCTAAATATTCCTTTATTGATGACGGGACGGTAGCAGCAGCCTTAAATGGAGTAAAAGGAGATTTTGGTTTTGAATACCAATACAACGGCGTAAATGATATACGTGTTGTATACGTATACCCCGGATCTCCTGCGGGGCTTGCAGGTATTCAGCGGGGATACCAAATTACCAGCATAAATAACAGCACCAACGTATCCTATGACGGTGTATCTAACGGAAAAACTTATGGGACAGGAACAAGCGCGAATATAAACTTTGTTTACAATGCTATTTTTAACAGCAACACGCTTACAATGACCTTGCAAAAACAAAATGGAACCGCATTTAATGTAAGTTTAAATACGGCAAATTATAACGTAAACCCGGTACTTAAGGATACGGTATTTAATGTAGGAGGCGGTCATGTAGTTGGCTATATTGTTTTTAACAGTTTCACTTCTGACGCCAATGCTGATCCGCTATTAAATGCTGCATTCACAAAGTTTGCAGCCCAGGGAGTAACCGACCTTTGCGTTGACCTCAGGTATAACGGAGGCGGTTATGTTTCTACCGCTGAGCACCTGGATAATCTTATTGTTCCATCCGCAAAAAGTGGAACACCGATGTATACCACTTATTATAATTCAAATT
>JAQNCM010000380.1 GCA_029237615.1 Mucilaginibacter sp. | reverse complement strand
ATCAAAGCTTTGAAAATGTGAGCAGCTTGCATCATATTTCCGGATCATGTTCAGGACGTACTTCTCATCATATTGCGGACCCAGGTATGCTCCTTTCATAGCATCAGTAGAAACAGGTATTTTTTTCTCTCTTTTTCCCCAAATGTGGTAGGCAGCATACGCCGCACCCAATGATCCGCCTGCATCTCCGGCAGCAGGCTGTATCCAAATATTATCAAACAGACCAGCTCTTGCAATTTCACTGTTAACCACGCAATTTAAAGCGACTCCACCTGCCATAACAAGGTTTCTGCTGCCGGTAATTTTTTGTGCCGTACCAGCTAGTGTTATTACTATAATTTCGGTCACTTCCTGAACTGCAAGTGCCAGGTTCATGTGTGCCTGGCTGATTTCAGATTCGGGCCGCCGCCGCGGTATGCCAAACAAGCTTTCCCACTTTTTATCATTGGTCATTCTCAATTTAGTCGCAAAATCAAAAAAATGCATATTAAGAATCAGGGAACCATCTTCCCTTATATCAACCAGTTCAGAAAGTATCTTTCGTTTAAATTCGGCCGTTTCGGCGGCATCCGGATTACCATAAGCAGCTAATCCCATCACTTTATATTCGCCGCTATTTACTTTGAAGCCTAAGTAATAAGTAAAAGCAGCATACAAAAGCCCGGCAGAATGTGGGAAATGCAGCTCCTTTAACACGGTTATTTGATTAGCCTTTCCGTGACTTATGGTAGTTGTAGCCCATTCGCCCACACCATCAATGGTTAAAATAGCGGCGTCATTATAAGGAGAAGGGTAATAGGCACTGGCAGCGTGCGACAAATGGTGCTCCGGGAATAATATGGGTATTTCGGTATTTCCAAATTGTCTTATCTGTTTCCGGATCAGTCTTTTTATAAATAGCTTTTCGTTGATCCATACCGGAATCGCCTTAATAAAACTTAATAATCCTTTCGGAGCAAAAGCATGATATGTTTCCAGAAGGCGTTCAAATTTAAGCAGGGGCTTATCATAAAATGCGATGGCCGAAAGATCATTATAATTTATACCTCCCTCTTTTAAAACATAATTTATAGCATTGACCGGAAAGCCTGCATCATGTTTTATTCGTGTAAACCGCTCTTCCTGAGCAGCGGCTATTATTTCACCATCGATAATAAGGGTAGCAGCGCTATCATGATAAAAAGCTGAAATGCCAAGTATTGCACTATCCACCGGTTATTAAAATAAAGAATAAATAAAGGGCGCCAAAGCGGGAACGCTTGCTAATATGATCAATATGGAAAACAGTAATAAAATTACAACAAGCGGCGTTAACCAGAATTTTTTTCGTGTTTTAAAAAAAAGAAATAGTTCTTTAAAAAATTCCATGCTTTAAATGTTTAAAATGTATGTAAAAGATCAGCTCCGGTATATAAATGATCCCTTTCAATCATTACAGATTGCTTGCTTTTTTTGAATTGCTTCAGTCGCATGCTATCTTTTCCCAGCAGTCTCCTGATTAAACCTACAGGGATTACAACCAAAAAAAATATTATTGTTAATATAATTGGGGGGCTCACAATACTTAATAATTCAGACAACGCAAACCAAACAACAGCAAAAGGGTATAAAATTATGGGTAAAACGATAGAAGCAAGTAACAAACCAAACGCGGCAGTAATCAACTGATCGTTTTTATAACGCAAGGCCAGGAATAAAATAACTAAAGTTGCTACCTGGCCAAACTCCATGCAGTGCTTTTTTGTGATTTTTGTTAAAAACTTTTTAGTTATTGCCATTTATTTATCTGCTTTTATTTTTTGTAAAAAGTAACAGGGCAGTTTTATTTTCAGGATCGATCTTTAATACCTTTTGCGCATATTTTACTGCCTCATCTTTGTTTCCCATCTCCGACCAGGAGTTTGCTATTTGCAATATAACAGGAATGTTTGTGGTATCGTTTACGTATTGCTTTTGCAACTGTATAATTTGTTCCGTGTTTCTTTTAACTGGAGCCAGGTTAAAACCAGTAGAATTGTTGCTGATAGCGTAATTGATATAGGTAATAGCCTCAGCCGGTTTATCCATTTTTAAATAGTTCACAAACAAATAACGTGCTTTGCTAAATGCAGGCGCCAGAGTAAACGATTTTTTGAAATAAAACACCGTGTTTTCATCATCCCTTAGCTCACCACTTAACATAGCAATGCGCTCATAGAGATCGGGATCCGAAGGATATTCCAATGATAAATTTTCAAGCATATTTCTTGCCTTTGACAGTTCGTGCCCGTTTAAATAATATTGATATAGTTCGTCCATTACGTTATCCCACTTTATATTTTGAAACGCAAGCTTATAAGCCAACGTCTCTTCTTTTGATTCAATTTTAATCGAGTCTCCGGCGTGCGGATCATTATATGGCCACTTTTTTTTAAGATTCATCACCCGGTAAATACCTGCTAACGAATCAACCATATTTTTTGGCATCTTTTGCAACAACTGGCTAAATGACATATCGTTTCCGTTTGCTGCCGGGACAACCTGGTATTTTTTCATGGCTTCGTAAAACGCGTCCGACATTATTGCATAACCCTTTAAATTGGGGTGAACATGGTCTACCGTTAGTTCATTACCGATAATATGATGGTCAGCAAGGATTTCGAAGGCGGCCTTTGTATCAACCAGGTGTGTATTAGGATATTTACGGGATAATCTAACCAATATCCCATTAAACTGCTCAGGTGCCCTAAACCTTAATCCGTCGAGATCTTTAGCCTTCGAAAAATATTTTCCAGCCTGTGCAAAATCACCTTGTTTAAAGGCTAATTGCCCGAGGCTATAATTACAAAGTGCACTGGAATTATATAGTTTATCAGCTTTTTTTAAATAAGCCTCCGCCAAAACTAAATCTCCGTTTTCAAAAGATTTCAATCCAATATTTATTTCAGTTTGGAATCCCGGTAATTTTACGCTGTCTGGCTTAAAGCTTATAAAGGGCTTTAAATCTTTCTCATTACTTACTAAGTTGCTTACAAAAAGAGGAATATGCCGTTCGTTGAGCAATTTCATTATTTCCTCCATGTTATTACTGAACTGTACAACTCCTTTTTCGTAAAGGGCAGATCGGTAGGGTATTTCTTCTTTGGCGGCCATTAACTGCATTCGGCCTCCACCGGGCTTTAGGCCGGTTGTTCCAAAACTTTTTCGCAGGCCTTCATAAATATTAATGATCAATTGTGCCAGCCTCAAATCGCGCAGGCTG
>JAQNCM010000375.1 GCA_029237615.1 Mucilaginibacter sp. | reverse complement strand
GTGTTTCTTTATTAATGGTTATAATTTCACGGGCTTTTATTCCATTAACATCGATGGTGTCTGTTTTTAAAATGGAATCCTGGTAGCCGGTATAATGGTCAACGAGTTTTTTGTAAAGAGAATCTGTATTTTCAATTCTGTAGTACGAACTAATTTTTGAATACTCAAATCCAAATAAACCGCCAGAGTTTGGATTGGTTGAGTAACAGGTTACAATATGGTTTAAATAGCTGGAATAACTTTTTGAACTATCAATCAATACATCGGGTTTGGAAAGCATTTTGACTAAAAAGTTTTCATTATCAGGCTTATAAGTATAATAAACTGGTTCGGCATAAGGTGTCATCTTAAAAGAATCGAAAAAAGGATCATAAGTGCCATCATCCTTTAAATCGGGCTGCGTAATTTCTTTTAAGAGTAAATACACCCTGTTACCTCGTATAAATAATCTAACGGAAGTATTAAAGCCGCCATTTAAAACAACTTTGGCTTCGCGCCCTTCGTATCCATTTTGGTATATTTTTACCGGAGCGCTTGTCAGTTTACCCAATTTTTCAAAATCACTAACCAAACTGTTAAATAAAGATGTTTTGTCCTTTAAATATGTTTTGGGTGGATAGTCATTATACCTGAATAAGTATGATTTTGAATTTACCGAATCGGTGCTAACATACATATTAAGCTTAAAGGCATATTGTTTAGTGTTTGCCTTAAAGGGCGTTTCTTTAATTATTTCCTTGGGTTGTCCCGGGAATTTTATTGTAAATGCGCCTTCTGTGTTGGTATAATTTACCCAGGGCGTGATTGGTTTTTGAGGTACAGGAATACTTACAAATGAGTTAAGGAAACGATTTATATAAGGTTCTTTTAAATATTGCAGTTTTGCGCCGGCATAAAAGCCATATAACATGTTATTTACAAGTAGTAAACGCATTCGTGAGTATCCTGAGGTTGTTTTTATAAGCAGTTCTGTACAGGGAATTTTGTTGTAGAGAAAGTCCTCCTGACTTATGAATTTATTTTTCGGATTTGCTTTTAAATTTTTTATGATTCGATTAATAACTTCCACTCTGTTAGCTGGCTGCGTAACCGTTCCTCTGGGTACTGCATACGTTGCATAATAAGCATTATTTGCCATGTCAACATACATAATCACGTCTGCACCATCTAAAGGGAACTTACTTGGCGTGCCTGGAAAATTAACCGTATAGCCTTTGTTTTCATCACGATATTCCGGCCAATTCATTTTCATATAATCAATATGAAACGTATTGGCAACGCCGGTAAAATCTGCCTTTACCTGTGTAACTGTATAGCCTGCTTTTCTAAGTAATGCTATCACGCCTTCAGTCCCCGGCAAATGAGCTACCCCTATGGCGGTAAAAAGTGGTTCGGCCGTCATATATTTAATTATGCTATTTGCCATAACTTTATTTCTCTCTACAAATTCCGAGTCTACAATGCTGTGTTGCTGTATGTATTGAAAAATTGCATTCAAATCTCCCGTACTGTAAATTTTTATCATTTCCTCAGTAACTTCGTCTTTCACCATTACTGTATTATCATCAATCAAATCAAGTAACCTTTCCTTAATTGCATCGCGTGATTTAAAGTATTCATCAAATTGCATATTTGCATCTTCTAAACCCCGGATATCTTTATTTAACGTGCGCGCTATGCCATATAGATAGGCATCAATAAAAGAAACCTGGTCGTCAGCCTTATCTTCATTATTCATTAGTGACTCCAGCAACATCGGGTCGGCCTTGCCCATTTCATACCCGTTTTTAGCTTTAAATCTTTTGGCTAATTGTTCATATTGCTCCTTGCTCAATAACTTATCAATATTGCGCGACGTGTCTTTACTTTGCAATAACGAAAACATCATATGCGTGATGGTGTCCGGATGAACCTCCAGCGCAAATTGCTTACAGCTTTGGATACAACGCATCACGGAATCACTGAAATTAAATACTCGTTTATCTTTAACATGCATGGTGCCGAAAAGATAGGAGGGTTTACTAAGTCCATTTCCTGTTATTTTCCATAACAAGCTATAGTTGTTTTTTTGCTGAGAAAAAGCACTTAAAGAAAAGAGCGAAACTAATATGATAACTAGCGGCGCTCGAAATTGAGAAAGGTTAGCAGGCACAAATTAAGGTATAGGGTTGTTCAACAATTAGTTACTTTGGTGATAGTTAATTATTTTTATGAAATATCACCACCGTAATATATAAAATTTCTGGCTTATCTCAGAAGAAAAAAGGACTAAACTAACTGTTGGAAAAATGAAGATGGCCAAATGACGTATTATATTGTCACCCGGTTAATATTCAAAAAATACTTTAAATAAGTGTAAATAACTGATAATTAAAACTAAATAAGGTTTTATAGGTTAATAAGGTATCTAAGATATCATGAGGTATTTCAAAAAGGAAATAAGCTCATGATATTTTTTTACCTTAAATGATAGTACATGAAAAAGATATTTTTAAGTTTTACGCTGTTATTATTCGGAATAACGGCGTTTAGTCAGGCACCCGTAAAACCGGTAAAAATTGATAATCTAGTTACCGTTTCATTGCCGCAGGTTTTTCAAAAGAAAGACACTTTAGGGCAGCATATATTTTTGGCAAATAGCACCTATGGATATATTACTGTTATAGTAGAGCCAAACGGAAAAAATAATACGCCGTTAAACAAGGAAAGAGACCTCAATAATGTTTTGAAGGATTATATTAAAAGCATACAGAAGCAATCAAGTGGGAGCGTTGCAGAAAATGTACGTGACACCACCATAGGTACTTTGAAAGCCAAGGTTTTTACGCTAAAAACCGATGATGGCGCAAACGGCAGTCAGTTAATAAATTTTACGCTGATTTACACCAGGGATGCAACCTATACTTTTGAATATGTATACCCTGCAATGCGTAGTGATTTGGTAAAGGGCGAATACAAAGCTTTTATTTCTTCCATCAGGTTATCGTCCGAACTGCAGCGTAATGACCAATATTTGTCTAAGAATAATGGCATGTCAACCATCACTAAAATTGAAATAGGAGGCGGGGCATTGGTTATTATCCTGATAGTATTCTTTGTGATCAGAAGAAAAAAGCTGGCTGTTAGCTAAACAAGCTTATAGTCTTAAGTCAATAGTCTCAGGTACCGTTATATAAATTTGACCGTCTCAGGTACCGTTATATAAATTTGACCGTAACTGAGACTTTTTAATTTTGACTTTTTAATTTTGACTTTAGCAGACCTTTATTCCATCCGGTTGTATGCAGAAATTTTTTGCCATCGATGTAGCTTATCCAGAAGATAGTTAAAAACACGCCAAGTGCTGATCCTGCTGTAACATCTTCAAAAAAATGCTCGCTCAGGTACATGCGGGAGTAACCTACCAAAACGGCTATCAAAAAAAGCAAAATACTCCAGTTTTTATTTTTTAGTAAATAACTGATCACTAAAGCCGTTGAAAAAGCAGTAACAGTATGACCCGAAGGAAAGCTATTGAACGTATCTGTATATGCGCCTTTCACAAAATGTATACGTGTTAACTGATCATGAAAATATAATTTAGGCCGGGGAGCCTTAACAATGTGTTTTATAAGTTGTGCAAGCAGCGATGTAATGGCATAACTGCTTGCCAGCAGGAAAGCTTTTCGATAATTAAACAACGCTAATATTACTGACAGGATAATGGTTGTCCATCCATTGCCAATGGCGGTAATATAAGGGGCAAGATAATCGGCCCAGTCACTGAACCGGCCGTTTACTGTGTAGTAAATAGCGTCTTTACTATATAAAACTTTGATAATTAAACAGCAGCACAACAGTATAAGATAAAGGACAAAAAATAGTCGTATTCGTTGTAAAACATCTTTTATACTTATATTCATCGTGCAAAATAAGCATATACTTATTCACTGCAAAAAATTCGTTATGTTTACCATGCTTGATTCAATTATTAGAAATTAAATGTCAAAAAGCTTATTCCGTAAAAAGTCTATTCATAAAATATTAGCAGATGTTGCAAGCGGTTTTAGTGACGCCGAAAATGCCGGCTCTCATTTAAAAAAAGAATTAAACGTAAAAGACCTTACCCTGATGGGAATTGCGGCCGTTGTGGGCGCAGGTATATTTTCAACTATCGGCCTGGCATCATTTCACGGCGGCCCGGGTGTTACCATTTTATTTATAATTACCGCTATAACCTGCGGTTTTTCCGCTTTGTGCTATGCGGAATTTGCATCACGAATACCTGTTGCGGGCAGTGCATATACTTACGCCTATGCCTCGTTCGGAGAATTAATTGCATGGATAATCGGCTGGGACCTGTTAATGGAATATGCAATCGGCAATATTGCCGTAGCCATTTCATGGAGCACCTACTTTGTTAATTTGCTGGAAGGTTTTCATATTCATATGCCTGAATACCTGACGATGGACTATTTCTCCGCATTCAGAGCACACAACACCATACAACAATTAACATCCCAACATAAGCTTGCCGAGATCACCGACACGCTTAAACAGGGAGCTGCGGCATGGAACACGGCGCCAGGATTTGGCAGCCTCAGGTTAATAGCTAATATTCCGGCTGTTGCCATTGTTATATTTATCACTTACCTGGTTTATATAGGTATCCGCGAAACTAAGAAAGCCACCAATGCCATGGTTTTTTTAAAAATCGCTATTGTAGTAATGGTAATAATAATAGGCTTTTTTTACGTAACACCTGCAAATTGGCACCCGTTTATGCCTAATGGCTTTAGTGGTGTGATGAAAGGGGTATCGGGCGTATTTTTTGCGTATATCGGCTTTGACGCCATATCTACAACCGCCGAGGAATGCCGGGAACCACAACGCGATTTACCGCGGGGGATGATCTATTCGCTTATAATTTGTACCGTGCTTTATATACTGATTGCTTTGGTATTAACCGGCATGGTAAGTTATAAGGATCTGGCCGTTGGCGATCCGCTGGCTTATGTATTTACCAAGGTACATTTAACACGAATAAGCGGAATAATTTCTTTTAGTGCAGTTATAGCTACCGCCAGTGTGCTTTTAATTTTTCAGCTTGGGCAACCACGTATATGGATGAGCATGAGCCGCGACGGGTTATTACCGAAGGCGTTTTCACGCATACACCCAAAATATCATACCCCTTCGTTCGCAACCATAGTAACAGGTTTTGTGGTTGCAATACCGGCGTTGTTCATGAACCTTACTGAAGTAACAGATCTTACCAGTATAGGTACCTTGTTTGCATTCGTATTAGTTTGCGGAGGTGTACTGCTGTTACCGCGCGAAGCTGCTAAGGCCGGTCGGTTTCATCTTCCGTATATTAATGCAAAATGGATAGCTCCTATTGTTTTTATAGGTGGTGTTTACGCGTTCCATAAAGATATTACAGGATTATTTACCGGTGAGAATGCGCACGAAAATTTCCCATTTTTCCTGTTCATCATATTATCGGCAGTGCTTACCGTTTTTGCTTTTATTAAAAACCTTTCATTAATACCCGTGCTGGGTTTGTTAAGCTGCTTTTACTTAATGACAGAGTTGGGATACACAAATTGGTTAAGATTTTTAATATGGCTGGTAATTGGCCTTGTGGTGTATTTTACTTACAGCTATAAACACAGCTTGTTGGGAAAAGAAAAGATACCGGAATAGCATTAATATTGTGCACGATTTGAATTTGTAAAATTCAATAGCCTATGTAATATTGATACATTGTGGCAATCAAATAATACCATGAAAAATATTACAACCATTATTGGATATTTAGCTGCATTTGGAACTACAGTATCTTTTTTACCACAGGCTGTTAAAACTATACAAACAAAAAACACGTCGGGCATTTCATTGCCGATGTATGCCTTTTTTACCATAGGTACACTTTTGTGGCTAACCTATGGTATTATGAGCGGAAGCTTGCCGGTAGCAGTTGCTAATGCGATAACGCTTGTATTTGCGAGTGTTATATTGATCTATAAGATAAGGTACAAATAAAGTAAAGCTATTATTGAATAATAGTTAAGCCTCCATCACAACCTTTCAATATTAACACTTTCACAGAACTACAGATGCATAGCAAATGACAGGCCTGGCATCCCATTTTGATAGGTAGGCATTATCATAGTGCTACGCCCATGTTTGTCTTTGTGGGTGAGCTTATTACGCAGATACGGATAAATTAAATAGGCAGCCTTAGTAGACAGTACGCCGAAACCTGCACCCGCTACTACATCGCTAAACCAATGGTCGCGGTTATACATCCTGAAAATACCGGTAGTGACTGCAAAAGAATATCCTATTACGGTATAAATCGGAGATTTTGAGGAATATTCCTGTGCTAAAAATTCAGCAGCAAGGAACGCGGCGCCGGTATGCCCGGATGGAAAAGAAAAATAGTCGGCCCCGTTTGGACGTAAACGGTGGGTTGCATGTTTTAGCGCGAGTTCTGAAACGCCCAATATCCCGCCGGATAACCCTAATAAAGCGGTGCGATCAATAAAAGTATTTTTACCCGAAACGCCAACCAGGTTTAACCCATATACAATGGCAATGGGAGCGAACAGGAAATAGCTTTCGGCCTTGGTATTAAACCCAGGATTTGTTCTTTTTATATCCCCATGAATATAATAGTCAAAATTGCGGATAGGCTTAACTCCGAAGGAAAGTGCTCCATAAGCAATTGCCGCCGCGGGAATTATCAGTGATTTTGGATTACTATGCAGTTTTTTAACAGTATCCGGCGCCGTAAAAAGGTCTTTTTTTATTGTGTCTCCAAGTTTCTTTTTTGTGGTATCTACAACCTGGGCATTCACGTTAAGCGAAATAATACAAGAAAGGGCAAGTATGATCTTTTTCAATAGGTAATAATTTTTATGTGTAACAACATGTGAATAGGTTTTGTTTCCATTTCAAGTCCAATTTTCACGTCGGCGTAATGATAGAGTAATAATTTGAAAAAATTCTGTAGTATTTAATTTACACGCCGGATTTCCACAGCATCCGGAGTGGTTAACATTAACGGAACCTTTTCTACTGTAACAAAACTCATATCGAGCCCAAATCCACGCTCTTCTGATAAACTCAGCTTTTTTAGATATAGATAAAATGCCATAATAAAACTTTCATAAAAAGAAAGGTTATGAGAACGGGAGAGTACTTTTTCAATCACTACAAACCGAAAATCACCAACAATTTTGTGTTTATTCAGCGATTTAAAAGTACTTGTTATGTCAACCTCTCCTTTTTTCACAAGGTCTTCAACCACCCGCCTAAATAAAACATTTATTTGCTGCTCAACTCTGAACCCGAGCTTAAAGTCGACCCTGATCAATTTATTTGGAACCAAAAAGTTTACCTTATATTCTTTTCTATATGGTTCATCCAATACATCTACATGCACCAACCAATAAATATCCGCGCGTTTAGGCTGCTTTTGCAATATTGAGTAAATAATTTTTGATTCTATTTCCGAGTCGAAATTTGCGCTTGTTAAGTATACAAGTTGTGATGCATATTTGGGCACAGTTTCATCGTCGCTCAGTTCTTTTATAATGCCAAAATAATCGTCAATTTCAATAAATTTAACAAACCGGTTCCT
>JAQNCM010000370.1 GCA_029237615.1 Mucilaginibacter sp. | reverse complement strand
TATTGGCTTCGCGCTGCTTGCTTTTATTATTGGTGAAGTGGTACGGTCTGGCGGATCATTTTTTAGGGATGACCGTAACGAGTTAGGTGAAGTTGGCGGTGAAAAAGTTGCCTATGATGACTTTGGGAAAAAAGTTGATCAGAACAGCGCTCAATTTAAACAGCAATCAGGTCAAAATAATTTAACACCTCAAATTACCAGCTATATACAGGAAACTACCTGGAACCAAATGGTTGCCCAAAAAGTTCTTCAAAAAGAAGTTGACCGGCTGGGCCTGGTTGTTGGGGACGATGAAATAAAGTCAATGGTTAGTGGTGACCACCCTAATCCGCAGATAGTGCAGGCATTTGGTGATCCTAAAACGGGACAATTAGACAGAAACAGGCTGAATACATTTTTAAGTAACCTTAATACAGCAAAGGCTGATGACCCGTTAAAACAGCAATGGACCGATTTTGTATCACAAATGATCGAGGCCAAAGTGTCTGAAAAGTATGTATCCCTTGTAACTAATGGCTTATACGTTAATTCGCTCCAGGCTAAGGATGATTACGAAGCCAAAAATAAATTGGCTGATTTCAAATATACAGTACTTGAATATGCATCAGTTCCTGATAATAAAGTTACCATTACCAATGATGATTACCAATCTTATTATGACGAACATAAAAGCGAATTTAAAAATAAGCAGGAGTTAAGAACCTTTGATTATGTAAGCTTTAATGCTGCACCTTCAAAGGACGATACTGCCGCTATTAAAAAACAGGCTGATAAGTTGGCGGTTGATTTTAAAGCAAGTACAGATGATTCGAGCTTTGTGCAGCTTAATGCCGAAACCAAAGCTCCTTTAACTTTCCAGCATAAAGGTCGTCTTGAACCAAAATTGGATTCAATAATGTTTAATGCACCAAAAGGATTTGTATATGGCCCGTTTGTATCAAACGGAAGTTTTAAAATAGCAAAGCTGGTTGATTCGCGGGTTGAACCGGATTCGGTAAAAGCGCGTCATATATTAATTGATGATAAAACTATCGGTGTTGCCAAAGCGCTTGCCAAAGCTGATTCAATTAAAAAGCAAATTGAAGGCGGAAAATCATTTGCCGATATGGCCAATATGTTTTCTGTTGATAAAAACTCTGCAGTAAAAGGCGGTGACCTAGGAACATTTGGCCGTGGCGCAATGATCCCGGTATTTGATGACGCCGTATTTAGCGGTAAAAAAGGAGAGTTGAAAATTGTGACTTCGCAATTTGGTGTCCATCTGATACAGATAGAAGACCAGAAAGGATCCTCAAAGGTTGTAAAAGTAGGAATAGTTGACGTTCCTTTAAAGGCAAGCAGTACAACACAAACAATGGTTTACAGTAAAGCACAGGGCTTTTTAGGCTCATTAACAAAAGATAATTTTGATGAGCAGGCAACAAAAGCGGGTTTAAAAAAGAAGACCGCTGCAGATGTAAACGGTATAGCTGCAACATTACCCGGATTAGATAATGCAAGGGAGCTTGTAAGATGGGCTTTTACTGCTGAGTCAGGTGATTTTGCCGACAAGGTTTATATTATTGGTGATCAATATGTAATAGCGCATTTGGTTCAGATCAAGCCTAAAGGGACGCTATCTCTTGATGCCGTTAAAAAACAAATTGAGCCAATGGTTAAAAACAGGGTGAAAGGCAAAATGTTATCTGATAAATTACAGGCTGCATTAAACGGATCGTCAAATATTGACCAGGTTGCTCAAAAATCAGGAAGCAAGGTTCTTCCCGTTCAAAATATTGTTTTTGCCAATCCGGTTATCCCTGGTTCTTCGGCAGAATACAAGCTGGTTGGTACTGTTTTCGGTTCGCAGCCAAATAAGCTGTCAAAACCAATTGAAGGCCAACAGGGGGTGTATGTATTCGTTTTGAATAGCTTTACCAGCCCTGCGCCGCTCACCAATGCTGTGAGAGAAAAACAACAATTAGGCCAGGCTATCCTTCAGCAGGCAGATACCCAAATATTTGAAGCGCTGAAAGATAAGGCAAATGTAAAAGATTACCGAGCTAAGTTCTTATAAGAGAAATAAAAAGTAATTTTGTATCCGGGTATAGCGTTATTGTCTGTACCCGGATTTTTTATTTTAAAACAATGGAAATACAGGAAAATATTGTGAATAAAGTAGCGCAGAGTGGCTTGGTTACTTTGGATCCAGCTGCTTTTTATCCTGAAGGAGAGCGCACGGTTTATGATATAAAAGATAACCTGTTTATGGAGCTTATCTTAAAGGAGAAGGATTTCAGGGAATTTGTAAAAGGACATGACTGGACGCAGTATGCGGGTAAATACGTGGCAATAACTTGTACAGCCGATGCGATAGTACCAGCGTGGGCATATATGTTATTGGCAAATAAAATGGCACCTTATGCCCTTGAAGTTGTTTTCGGGGATCAGGATCTATTGGAAACCGTATTGTTTATAAAAAATATTGCTAAAATAGACATAGAACAATACCGTGATCAACGGATCGTTATAAAAGGCTGCGGGGATATACCTGTGCCGGTATCGGCGTATGTTGAACTTACAAAAAAACTTACACCGGTTGTAAAAAGCCTGATGTTTGGCGAACCGTGTTCTACTGTGCCTATTTATAAAAAGAAAGATTAAATGATTAAGTCGAAGCCTTTGTATAAACAAACTTTCGGAGTTTTTAATTTTCTTAAGTAAAAAACGCTATACAGATAATGACAGATACAAAGGCCTAAACTATAAATGAAGAAATTTTTATTTACCATCTTTTTATTTACCGCATTTTTCAGCAATTCCTTCGGACAGGAAATTACCAGCATTGAAGAGCCGGTTTTTAAAGTAGGCGAACAGTTAAACTACACTTTAAAATATGGCTTCTTTACGGCTGCGCAGGCTGATATACGGGTTGAAGAAAGTGAAAAGAAATTTAACGGACACCCGGCATTTCACATCATTGCAGACGGAAAAACTGCCGGTACATTTGATATTTTTTACAAAGTGCGCAACCGTTATGAAAGCTACGTGGATGAAAAAACCTTGCTGCCTTATTTTTATACCGAAAATCGCCATGAAGCCAGTTATAAACATACTGATAATGTGACTTTTGATCATCAGGATGATAAAGTTACCGCTGCAAAAGGTGTATTTCCTTATAAAGGCAAGGTGTTTGATTTTTTGTCGGCATATTATTTTTCCCGTAGCATTGATGTTTCAACGATCCATATTGGCCAAAAATTTGAGCTGCAATATTTTTTAGAAGATGGCATTCATACCCTGGGAATTACTTATGTGGGAAAAGAAAGAGTAAATTGTGGTATGGGAACTTTTAATTGTTTAAAATTTAATCCTACCATTATACCCGGCCGCGTTTTCAGGAAAGACAGTAAATTATACCTTTGGATAACGGATGATAAAAACAGGATACCGGTTAAAGCACATGTAGAGCTGATTGTTGGTAGTGTAACAATGGATCTGACGGGAGCAAAGAATTTAAAATATCCTTTAAATCCCTTAAAAAAATAAATATGATAGAGGTGGGCAGTGTTTTATTGCATGAAGATGTGGTAAAGGAAAATTTTGTATGTAACTTAAATAAGTGTAAAGGCGCCTGTTGTTTGGAAGGTGATTCTGGCGCACCCCTGGATGCAAACGAACTGGATATACTGGATGAAATATATCCGAAAGTTAAACCCTTTATGAATGCTAAGGGAATAGCAACCATTGAGAAGGTAGGTACTTATGTGATGGACTTTGAAGGTGATTATACTACCCCTTGTGTAGACGTAAACAAAGAATGCGCATACGTGATATTTGAAAATGGCATAACCAAATGTGCCATTGAAAAAGCATATGAACACGGAGCTATCAACTGGAAGAAACCTATTTCATGCCATTTATACCCTATCCGTATCACAAAGTATCCTGAATTCGATGTCTTAAACTATGACCGCTGGAGCATTTGCAGCCCGGCGTGTTCTTTTGGTAGTGAACTTAAAGTACGTGTATACGAATTTTTAAAAGCGCCTTTGATCCGCAAATACGGTGAAGAATGGTATCGCGAACTGGAAGAGCAAGTGACAGATATTTAGCTGCCAACGCCGTAATTTGGTGACGCTTATGCGGCTTTTACAATTAAATTGGATAATATTGTAAATAATTACTGCTTGCTGATATTATCTATGAAAATTGCTTTAATAACAGGAATTACCGGTCAGGATGGCGCATATTTAGCCGAATTTTTGCTAAAAAAAGGATATGAGGTTCACGGCGTAAAACGAAGGTCTTCACTATTCAATACCGACCGTATAGATCATCTTTATCATGATCCGCATGATCCGGATGTGAAATTCAAATTGCACTACGGTGATCTTACCGACTCTACCAATCTGATAAGGCTGATACAGGAAGTTCAGCCTGACGAAATATATAATTTAGCAGCACAAAGCCATGTTAAGGTAAGTTTTGATACTCCCGAGTACACTGCTAATGCAGATGGTATTGGTACTTTGAGGATATTAGAAGCTGTTCGACTGCTGGGGCTAACCAAAAAGACCCGTATTTACCAGGCATCCACCTCTGAATTATATGGGTTGGTTCAGGCGGTGCCCCAAAGTGAAACTACGCCGTTTTATCCAAGATCACCTTATGCAGTTGCTAAACTATATGGTTACTGGATAATTGTAAACTATCGTGAAGCATATGATATGTATGCATGTAACGGCATATTGTTTAACCACGAAAGTCCGATTAGAGGCGAAACATTTGTAACCCGTAAGATTACCCGTGCAGCTTCAAAAATTGCTATGGGTTTACAGGATTGCTTGTATGTGGGTAATCTGTCAGCTCGGCGCGATTGGGGCCATGCAAAAGATTATATTGAAGCGATGTGGCTGATGCTGCAGCAGGACAAGCCTGAAGATTTTGTAATAGCTACCGGGGTAACGACAACTGTGCGGGAGTTTATAAAAATGGCATTCAACGAACTCGGAATAGAAGTTGAATTTAGCGGAAAAGAGGAAAACGAAAGAGGGGTGATCATAGATATTGACAATCAGAAGTTTGAAGAACTGGGTTTAAACGCCGACGTTTTAAAATTTGGACAAACTGTAGTGAAAGTCGATTCAAAATATTTCAGGCCGACAGAAGTGGACTTATTGATAGGAGATCCGACAAAAGCCAAAGAAAAATTAGGATGGGTGCCAAAATATGACCTGCAGGCTTTGGTAAGGGATATGATGCAATCAGATCTGCATATGGTAAAAAAGGATGATTATTTAAAAAAGGGAGGCTTTAAAACCCTTAACTATTTTGAATAATAAACATTATTGCGTTTAAATATGAAGAAATTTTTTACCGTTATACTATTATCCTTTTCAATAATGGGCGTGGCTAAAGCACAGTCCGGGTATCTGCCTTATTCATATCAGTTTTATCAAAAATTTAATCCGGATGTTTATTCAACAGGCACCCGCGAGCATACCGCTATAAAACCCTATTTTGTAGATGATTCCTTGTTAAAGCATCCCTATGATTCTTTAATGAATTATGGATCAGACGGCAAACAACACAACTGGGGATATCGGAAACTATTTAACGAGCACTTGATAGACATTCATAAACCGGGATACACTTTTTATGCTGATCTTTTGCCGGATTTTGGCGTAGGCAGAGATATCTCAGGCAAGCAAAATACCAGTGTTACCTCATTAGGGGCACAGGCGGGCGGTACGATAGGTAACAAATTTTCTTATTTCATCAGCGGCTATCAAAGCAGTGCTGTTGAACCCCTTTACGTTTCAAACTATATAAACCAGGTTGGAATAGTGCCGGGCCAGGCATATGCTAAAACTTACAGTAAATACGGGTACGATTGGTCATATATCACAGCGGTGGTATCATATACTCCGTCAAAATATTTAAATATTATGGCAGGACGGGACAAAACTTTTATAGGCGACGGTTACCGTTCTGAGTTGTTATCAGATTATGCCTCACCTTATCCATTTGCCAAACTAACGGCAACGTTAGGAAATGTAAGGTACATGGTTATATATGCCTATATGAACGATCCTATAGCTACATCAAATGACGCCATTAATGTTTACAGAAAGAAATTTGCAGTTTTTCATTACCTGGATTGGAACATAAGCAACAGGCTAACCTTTGGTTTTTTTGATTCTTTAATTGGATATACGGTGGATGATAAGGGTACAAAACGCCCCTTTGATTTTAGCCTGATCAATCCCCTTATATTTTTAAGGACAGTGGATGCCTCAAACGGTTCACCCGATAATGCCTTAATAGGTTTAACCGGCAAATATAAGATCAGTGATTTTATTACGGCATACGGACAATTTGCGTTGGATGAATTCCAATCTGCCCAATTTTTCTCCAATAGCGGCAGCTCCCGGAATAAGTACGGCTGGCAATTAGGGTTCCGAGGTTCAAAAATGTTTAATGTAAAAGGTTTAAATTACCTTTTGGAATACAATACCGCAAAACCTTATACGTATTCAGAGCACTCATATATCGAAAACTACTCGGACAACGGCGAACCGCTGGCCCATCCGTGGGGTGCGAATTTCAGGGAGTGGGTTGGCTTGCTTAATTATTCGTATAAAAGATTTGATTTTAGCGGCGAGGCTGATTTTGGACGATATGGCTACGATCTTAACGGCTTAAACTACGGTAAGGATATTTTTGAGCTTTACACGCAGGCAGCCAGGTTTGTAGGGAATTATACAGGGCAGGGAATAACTACTAATTTGGTTTATTTAGAAGGTAAGGTAGCCTATGTACTCAATCCAAAATACAATTTAAGGATTGAATTGGGTGGCGTTTACAGAACCGAAACTAATAGCGTTTATAAAGACAAAACCACTTTATTTACAATTGGCCTAAGAAGCTCCTTCCGGAGCCTGTATTCGGATATTACAGGTTACCAGGCACACAGGTAACTGTAGTTTATGAAGCTATAGTGTGTTTATTTTCCGTGATGCCTAATTTTTTGACCTGGGCCGCAATGCTCTTTGCATCGTAACCACAATCGGCCCAAAGTTCCGGCTGTTCGCCATGTTCTACTATAATGTCGGGTATGCCTAAACGTACCACCTGCGCGCTGTAGTTATTATCAGCCATAAATTCCAATACGGCACTTCCCATTCCGCCTTCCAGACAACCATCTTCAACAGTGATAACCTTCTTATATTTATTAAATACCTCATGCAGCAAGGCTTCATCCAGTGGCTTTACGAAACGCAGATCATAATGTGCCGGATACAACCCTTCCGAATTTAATTCGGCAGTGGCTTTAACAACTTCATTGCCAATATGGCCGATTGATAAAATAGCAACTTCTTCGCCGTCACATATTTTTCGTCCCTTACCAACCTTAATCGGCTTTAAAGGCCGTTGCCAGTCAACCATAACACCGTTGCCACGAGGGTACCTGATCACAAACGGCCCCATATTATCTTGTTGGGCAGTAAACATCAGGTTTCTAAGCTCCTCTTCGTTCATAGGCGCCGAAACTGTCATATTGGGAATGCAACGCATATAAGCTATGTCATAGGCGCCATGGTGCGTTGGTCCATCGGCACCCGCAATGCCGGCTCTATCAAGGCAAAATACAACATTCAAATTTTGTATGGCTACATCGTGTATCACCTGGTCATAGGCCCGTTGCATAAAGCTGGAGTAGATATTGCAAAAAGGTATCAATCCCTGGCTGGCCAATCCGGCCGAAAATGTTACTGCGTGCTGTTCGGCTATACCCACGTCAAATGCGCGGTTTGGCATTGCCTTCATCATCAGGTTAAGCGAACATCCAGACGGCATGGCAGGCGTTATTCCCATTATTTTGGAATTTTGCTCTGCCAGCTCTATTATCGTATGCCCAAATACATCCTGGTATTTTGGAGGCTGTGGTTTGTCGTGCTTGGTTTTTTTTATTTCGCCGGTTATTTTATCAAACAAGCCCGGAGCATGCCACTTGGTCTGGTCTTTTTCGGCTAATGCGTAGCCTTTGCCCTTTACAGTTATGCAATGCAGTAGTTTGGGCCCCGGTATATCCCGCAGATCACGCAATATGCGTACCATGTGTTCCACATCATGCCCATCAATCGGGCCAAAATATCTGAATTTTAGCGCTTCGAAAAAATTACTCTTTTTAAGTAAAGTTCCCTTAATGCTTTTTTCAAGTTTTTGAGCAATTTTAAAAGCATCAGGTCCGATGGCTGATATTTTAGCCAGTACATGTGCAATGTCATCCCTGAAGCGGTTGTAAGGCTTTGAGGTAGTAATATCAGTTAAGTATTCCTTCAAAGCGCCCACATTTGGGTCTATAGACATGTTATTGTCATTCAGTATAACAAGCAGATTGGAATTTTCGATCCCTGCGTGATTAAGGGCTTCAAAAGCGATACCCGCTGTCATGGCTCCATCGCCGATAACGGCCACATGCTGCCGGTCGGTCTCTCCTTTATATTGCGAGGCTACAGCCATCCCCAATGCCGCGGAAATAGAAGTAGATGAATGGCCAACGCCAAAAGTATCATAGTCACTTTCTGAACGTTTGGGGAAACCGCTCATGCCTTTATATACCCTGTTTGTATGGAAAATATCACGGCGCCCGGTAAGTATTTTGTGGCCGTAAGCCTGGTGCCCTACGTCCCACACAAGTTGATCATAAGGCGTATTTAATACATACTGTAGGGCAACAGTTAACTCAACAACCCCTAAGCTTGCAGCGAAATGCCCGCCATTTACAGATACCACATCAATTATATACTGACGAAGCTCCTGGCAAACCTGTTTTAGGTCTTCAATCTCAAGTTCCTTTAAATCAGAGGGATAATTTATGGTTTCCAGTAATTTCCCGGCGGGTACCTTCATGGATATAAAAAGATTATTTAACTTACAAAGTAAGACATTTTATAACAAAAATCAAGATAAAATGTTGTCGAATATTTATTAAGTTGTTCACGAATGCCAATTTCGTAATTCGGTAAATCAAAGTTTATTTAAATTTTCACATTTACAACGCTTTAATCTTTTTAACTTTATTTTTGGGTTCCATGACCGAAGAAAGCTTTGAAATAAAATTACCCCAGTTTGAAGGCCCCTTTGACCTGCTGCTTTTTTTTATTGAACGCGATGAACTGGAAATACATAATATTCCAATCGCCCGTATCACCGATGACTTTTTGAATTACATACATCAAATGGCCAGCCTTAACATGGAGATTGCCAGCGAATTTATTTTTGTTGCAGCTACACTAATGCGAATTAAGGCTAAAATGCTGCTGCCGCGATATGAAGCTGACGATGCCGGCGATCAAACAGATACCAAAGAAGATCTGATCAGAAAGTTGATTGAGTACAAAAAGTTCAAGGAAATTTGTGAGGATCTTCATCCGCTGGAAGATGAACGTTTTAAACAGGAGAAGCGCGGAAATATAAAAATTGATTTGGAGCAGGCAGAAACAGCCGCTGTTCCTGGCGAGGAATTGTCCGAAATCAATTTATATAAGCTAATGGTGGTATATGACAGGCTGATGAAACGCTACCTTAACCGGAGCGAAGAAGTGACGCATACAGTTGTCCAGTATCCCTATACTATTGAACAGCAAAAAAAAGCAATCGAGAATTTGTTAAAAATCAACAAAATGATGGATTTTAAAGCCATCGCCAGCCATTCAGAAAACAAGGTGCATTTTGTATATAATTTTTTAGCCGTGCTCGAAATGCTGCAGCAGGAATTAATAGACATACAGGTTGGCTTAGGGTATAATAACTTTAGTATATCGGGGAGGGAGATTGGAAGTTAGAGATTAGTTTTAATTTTGATTTGATAACCGATATATTCAGCGGAATTTCATCTTAGTTTTTTATTTAAACCAATCTCTGACCCCCAACCTCTAATCACTTTTTACTACCTTAGCGCCGTTTTTAAATATAACATGAAAAGAGACAAATTAATTTTTAAGCTATTAGAGGAAGAAGAGCAACGCCAGGAAGAAGGTATTGAACTTATTGCCTCTGAAAACTTTGTGAGCAAGCAGGTTATGGAAGCCGCGGGATCTGTGGCCACCAATAAATATGCCGAAGGATTACCGGGAAAACGCTATTATGGCGGTTGCCAGGTGGTAGACGAAATTGAAACGATAGCTATCGACCGTGCAAAACAACTCTTTAATGCCGAATGGGCAAATGTGCAGCCACACTCTGGTGCGCAGGCCAATGCGGCGGTTATGCTTGCAGTATTACAGCCGGGCGATAAAATTTTAGGTTTTGATCTTTCTCATGGCGGCCATTTAACTCATGGTTCACCGGTAAACTTTTCGGGTAAATTATATCAGCCGCATTTTTATGGAGTTAAAAAAGAAACAGGCCTGGTGGATTATGACCAGCTTAAAGAGGTATCACTCCGGGAAAAACCGAAGTTAATTATTTGTGGTGCATCGGCGTACTCACGCGATTGGGATTATGAATTTATCCGCAAAGTAGCCGATAAGGTAGGTGCTTTGGTATTGGCAGATATTTCGCACCCTGCCGGCCTTATTGCCAGGGGCTTATTGAACGATCCGCTTCCGCATTGCCATATTGTTACTACCACAACACATAAAACCTTGCGCGGCCCGCGTGGCGGCATGATATTATTGGGTAAAGATTTTGAAAATCCATGGGGATTAAAAACGCCAAAAGGCGAAGTGAAAATGATGTCGTCTTTGTTGGATATGGCAGTTTTCCCGGGTACCCAGGGTGGGCCGTTAGAGCATATTATTGCTGCAAAAGCGATAGCGTTTGGCGAAGCTTTGTCTGATGGTTATATGAAATATATTTTACAGGTAAAGAAAAATGCAGCTGCTATGGCTAAAGC
>JAQNCM010000361.1 GCA_029237615.1 Mucilaginibacter sp. | reverse complement strand
GTCCCATTTTGTATATGGTTATCCCCTCAAGAGGAAATCGCACAGCCCAGGCAAAAAGGCACCGGCGCATAAAAATAAAAAAGCCAGATTTTCAAAAATGAAAACCTGGCTCCTGATCTCTTGATTCTTGCGTTTTACTCCCCTTATCCCAAATATGATTTCAGGATCTTGCTTCTTGAAGTATGACGCAGGCGTTGAAGCGCTTTATCTTTTATCTGCCTTACACGCTCACGGGTAAGGTTAAATTTTTCGCCGATCTCTTCAAGCGATAACGGGTGATTGGTACCCAAGCCAAAGAATAATACGATAATTTCGCGCTCGCGCTCAGTAAGCGTTGAAAGGGAGCGTTTTATTTCTTCAGATAACGATTCGTTTATTAAAATCGAATCGGTATTTGGCTCCTGGTTCTCCAATACGTCAAGCAATGTATTTTCTTCACCCTGAACAAACGGAGCATCCATAGATACGTGGCGCCCCGAGTTACTTAGCGTATCAGAAATCTTATCAACAGTTGTCTCAAGCATATCTGCCAACTCCTCGGGAGAAGGCTCACGCTCAAACTCCTGTTCAAGTTTTGAAAATGCTTTGCTGATCTTACTTAATGAGCCTACCTGGTTTAAAGGCAAACGCACAATACGTGATTGCTCAGCAATAGCCTGCAATATCGACTGGCGGATCCACCAAACAGCGTATGATATAAATTTAAACCCTTTAGTTTCGTCAAAGCGCTTAGCTGCTTTTATCAAACCTAAATTACCTTCGTTTATTAAGTCACCAAGCGTTAAACCCTGGTTTTGATATTGTTTAGCAACAGAAACCACGAAACGGAGGTTGGTCTTTGTTAAACGTTCTAGTGCGGCCTGATCGCCTTCCCTTATTTTTTGAGCTAATATTACTTCTTCTTCGGCAGTTATCAGATCAACTTTACCAATCTCGTGCAGATACTTATCAAGTGATTGTGACTCACGATTGGTAATGGATTGAGTTATTTTGAGTTGTCTCATTTAATTATTTACCTCGATTATTCCTTTTAGAATAGAACGTGCAAAGGTAAGAAATTGTTATGGAAATTTTTCACTAAAAACTATATAAAAAAAAGCATTGTATTTTATTGATTTAATGCGATTTATTGCACGGTTTTTGCGGTGAAAAATTATACCGGTTTATAAATTATACAACTTAAAAGTTTCCTTTAATTTAACCCCTTTTTCGGTCTGTTGCAAAGTGCAGCATTCATTTAAAGGATCATGCTCCAGGAACAATATATATTCCTTTTCAACAGCCTCATTTAAAAATAGTTTCTTCTCTGTCAATGTTTTAAGCGGAAACATATCGTAGGCCATTACATAAGGCAACGGGATGTGCCCTACCGATGGTAACAGATCTGCCATGTATAAAATGCTTTTACTTTTATAATTGATAAGCGGCAGCATCATCGCATCTGTATGCCCATATGCAAATTTCACCTGCACATCCTTACTAAATTGAACGCCGTCACCGGTTGCAATAAACTGCAGTTGGCCGCTCTCCTGTATAGGCAAAATATTTTCTTTTAAAAAAGAAGCCTTCTCCCGTTCATTTGGGTAAACTGCCCAATCCCAATGCTGCTGATTACTCCAGTATATTGCATTTTTAAAAGCAGGGATCAATTTTTCATTTTTCCTTATAACTGCACCGCCAACATGATCAAAATGCAGGTGGGTTAAAAAAACATCGGTGATATCATCCCGGTGAAAACCAAGTGCTGCCAGGGAACTATCCAGGCTTGCATCTCCGTGTAAATAATAATGACTAAAAAACTTCTGATCCTGCTTATTGCCGATGCCTGTATCAATCAGTATTAATTTATCTCCATCCTCAATCAGCAAACAGCGCATGGCCCAGGTGCAAAGGTTATTTTCATCGGCGGGGTTGGATTTATTCCAGATAGTTTTTGGCACCACGCCAAACATCGCCCCGCCATCTAACTTAAAAAAACCGGTCTCAATTGTGTGTAAGTTCATATTGCTTTCTTTGTCATGACCGATGGTCCATAGACCATGGTTTATGTTGTTAAGTTAACGTAAATTCAATCCTCTCCAAAGGAGAGGACTTTGACTGACAAAATGGTGTTTTTTTTCTTTTTTAAGCCCTTATCCTTTGGGAGAAGGGTTGGGATGAAGCTTATCCGGAACTTACATTAAGTTATTTACCGATATTCTTTCTGAACTATCTTTATTCCATATTCCTCAAATAATTGCGCTGCTTCATTTAAAAGTATTTGCTCTTCCTCCCTTAACGTGTAAACAGTGCTTATTTGTTTATCCAGGCATAAAGTTAACATTTGATGGGCATACGCTGCTGATTTTGGATCAGGCAGGCGCAACATATCTGACGATTTCAGCATAAAAGAAGGCAAATCCAGGTAATCCCCCAACATGACGTTATCAGTATTTAATTTATTTTTAAGCTGATAGGCCTGTGTAGAAGCTGCCGCAGTAATAAGCGTATACATTTTCAGTTAGCTAGTGAACGATTAAACCATCTTTCATAAAAACGGTACGGTCCGAAAGATCGGCGAGGTCCTGGTTATGGGTAACTATCACAAAGGTTTGATTAAACTCATTGCGCAGCCTGATAAAAAGTTCATGCAATTCAAGCGAATTGGCAGAATCAAGGTTACCCGATGGCTCATCGGCAAATATTAATGATGGATTATTAATCAGCGCCCTTGCAACAGCCACCCTTTGCTGTTCGCCTCCCGACAATTCGTTGGGCTTGTGATTTAGCCGGTCGCTCAGGCCTAATAACTCCAATAGTTCAACAGCCCTTTTTCCTGCATTCTTACGCGATGCACCTGCAATAAATGCGGGCATACATACATTTTCGACGGCATCAAATTCGCCCAGCAAATGATGAAACTGAAAAATAAAACCGATCCGTTGGTTCCTGAAATTGCTCAGGTTTTTATTATTTAACTGGCTTACCTCCATGTTGTCAATAAAAAGCTGTCCGGATTCTGATCTATCTAAAGTACCCAGTATGTTAAGCAGCGTGCTTTTACCAGCGCCGGATGCACCGACAATAGTAACAATTTCGCCTTTCTTCACTTCAAGGTCTACGCCTTTTAATATTTGCAGTTGCCCGTATGATTTATGAATATTTTTGGCTTTGAGCATGGTGTAAAGGTAGAGATTTTTTTGTCCGAAAGTCTGAAAAGCCAGAAAGTCAGAAAAGACTTACCGGAAACTTTTTAATGACTAAATATAATTTCAAAACATCCGGTGGTACGCAACATAGCGGAGTTCCATACCACCGGCACGGGTTTTTATTATTCTTTTTATGCTACCGACCTTTGGCTCCTGAATGCTATTAAGTTAAGGAAACCTATATAATTTTAACCCCTCCTAAATCTCCTCCGCCAACTGGCGGAGAGACTTCAACTTCATTCTTTTGTTAAAAGCCCTCGCTTCAGGAGAGGGTTGGGCTAAATGCATTTGGAAAGAAATCCGAACACTGTTTCCTAAAACTAATAGCATTGTTTGGCCACTGAGGGGGCCAGCACTTCTTTGGCCAATTTACAGTTTTATAATCGCCCGGAATTGCTTATATTTGTTAAACCTGTCTTTGGTCATTTTTTGTCAATGGATGAGGAACGAAGAATCAATCGCGAACTTTGCAGAGCCACTCTGTGTAGCATGCGATTGCCGCGCTTTGCCCGCAATGACAAGTTGGTAGCTTACATTTGAATCGTTTCTGAAAAGGGTATCATTGTTTTATTTTACATATTATTGATATTCAATACATTACGTGGATTTTTTTTTGAATTTCTACCACACCCTAACCTCATTTAGCCTATATAATTGCAAATTTTATCACGTCCTAAACAGCTTTAGCCTGCATAACTGACTTTTTTATCACGGCCTAAAGTGGTTTTAGCCTTTATAATTGAAAAAGTATCACACCCTAAACAATACTTAGCCTGTTTAATGGCGATTTTATCAGGCACTAATCTGTGTTTTAGTCACTGAAAAATAATTTTAAAACAATAATTTTCTTCCTGACTTTCGGACTTCCCGACTTTCGGACTTATTTATTAGCTTTACCGCAAATTCTTCAAAACACATGAATATTCACGAATATCAAGGTAAAGCCATATTGAAAAGCTTTGGCGTAAGGGTTCAGGAAGGCATTGTTGCCGATACAGTTGAACAAGCTACCGAAGCAGCTATAAAAATGAAAGAAGAGTACGGGTCGGGCTGGGTAGTTATAAAGGCTCAGATTCATGCAGGCGGCCGCGGTAAGGGAGGTGGCGTTAAGTTGGCTAAAAACCTGGAGGAGGTTAAAGAAAAGGCCGGCAACATCCTGGGAATGCAGTTAGTTACCCCCCAAACAGGCCCCGGAGGTAAATTAGTTCGCAAAGTTTTAGTGGCACAGGATGTTTATTATCCTGGCGATAGCGAAACAAAGGAGTTTTACATCAGCGTATTGCTCGACCGTGCAAAAGGCCGCAACATTATCATGTACTCTACCGAAGGCGGTATGGATATTGAAGAAGTTTCACATTCAACTCCTGAGCTAATACATAAAGAAGAAATTGATCCTAAAGTTGGCTTACAGGGATTCCAGTCACGTAAAATTGCTTTCAACCTGGGCTTATCAGGTGAAGCTTTTAAAGACATGGTGAAATTCATCACCGCTTTATATAAAGCTTACGATGCAACTGATTCTTCACAGTTCGAGATTAACCCGGTTTTAAAAACATCTGACAATAAAATATTAGCCGTTGATGCCAAAGTGAACCTGGATGATAACGCTTTATTCCGTCATCCTGATTTCGCCGCTTTGCGTGATACCAATGAAGAAGATCCTACAGAAGTAGAAGCCAGCAAATCAAACCTTAACTATGTAAAGCTTGACGGAAACGTTGGCTGTATGGTTAACGGTGCCGGTTTGGCAATGGCAACTATGGATATCATAAAAATTGCCGGCGGAGAGCCTGCCAACTTTTTGGACGTGGGCGGTACCGCTAATGCCGAAACCGTTAAAGCAGCTTTTAATATCATCTTAAAAGATCCGCACGTTAAGGCTATATTGATAAATATTTTCGGCGGTATTGTTCGCTGCGACCGTGTTGCGCAGGGTGTAATTGACGCTTATCACGAAATAGGTAATATCCCGGTTCCAATCATTGTTCGTTTACAAGGAACAAACGCTGTTGAGGCAAAACAGCTGATAGATAATTCGGGCTTAAAAGTTTATTCGGCGATATTGCTAAAAGAAGCAGCAGAGCGGGTTAAGGAAGTACTTGCATTGTAGTGGTCATTGGTCATTTTACCCTATTCGAATGACCAATGACCCAATGACCAAAACGAAATGTATATAATAAAAGTTAAAGGCGTAGCGAAGATACCAGACTATGTACAGTTGAGGGATGACAAGTTTACGCTTTTAGCTTATTTCAGGGTCGACAGGCCCGAAAAGTCGTTAGACAAAGCCGGGCTTCACGACAAAACGGAATATATAATGAATATTATTAAAGACCTGCCTTTTGGTCAGATCTTAAAATTAGAGCTTTAAACATGGCCGGACATTCAATTATAAAGCTACACAACGTTGATATTTTTCAGCAAAAACACCTGGTGCTATCAAATGTAAACCTGCAGATTGATAAGGGCGATTTTGTTTGGCTTATCGGCCAAACCGGCTCGGGTAAAAGTAGTTTGCTAAAAGTTATTTATGGTGACCTGGTTATTTCAACCGGCGAAGGGTTTGCCTGCGGATATGACCTTAACCATATCAAAACAAAAGATATTCCATTTCTTCGCCGTAAGCTGGGTATTGTTTTCCAGGATTTTCAATTATTGACGGACCGATCCGTTGAACAAAACCTGGAGTTTGTAATGCGGGCGACAGGGTGGACAGATAAAAAATTAATTGCCGACCGGGCTCTTGACGTACTGGAAAAAGTAGGCCTGCGCTCAAAGCTAAAAAAGATGCCGCATGAACTATCTGGCGGTGAACAGCAACGTGTTGTAATAGCGCGCGCATTGTTGAATGACCCCGAAATTATTTTAGCAGATGAACCGACCGGAAACGTTGACCCGGACACTTCTGAAGAAATTGTATTGCTCTTAAAACAGATTAGCCAGTCGGGCACGGCAGTAATTATTGCCACCCACGATTACCATATCATTCGTGCTTTTCCGTCGCGCATTATTAAATGCGAAAATGGCAAGGTACTGGAAGATGCCAAGATAGCTTAGTTTGGAGATCAAAGTTGCAGGTTTAAGTTGCAGCGGCAGGAATGTCCGCATACAGAGACGATTGTGACAATTAAAATCTTCCGGATAAGTTAAAACAGCATTACTGCACCTTAAACCCTCACCACACAAAAACCACTGCCACTGTAAAGGTGCCACTACTTTTAAAAACTGACACTAAAAAATGCCATTATTTACCTAATAAAAACAATGGTATGACACCTTGTCGGCTTTAAGCCAATGGCAAGATACTTGATTGGGCACTATCAGCTATGAATTTTAACGACATGTTGAAGAAAAAAAAGAAAGAGGATATAGAAAACCCGGAAGGGTTGAACGAAATAATTGACGAAAACAACCAGGATGCGGAACAGGCTGAAGTGGCCGAAAACGCGCCGTCGCCAGTTGACGTTTTAAAAGAAGAACTGTCAGCGGCAAACGATAAGTATTTGCGCTTGTATGCTGAATTCGATAACTTTAGAAGGCGTACCATTAAAGAACGTGAAGAAGCCCGTAAAATGGAAGGCAAAGACTTAATGGTAGCGCTACTTCCTGTTCTGGATGATTTTGAGCGTGCGTTAAGGGCTATGGAAACTGCAACTGATGTTGCACCTGTTAAAGAAGGTGTTACCCTGGTTCAGAATAAACTTAAAAATATACTGGCACAAAAGGGATTAAAAGAAATGGAATCCATCGGAGCCCCGTTTGATCCTGAGCTGCAGGAAGCTATTACAAGCATCCCTGCCCCTACTGAAGATATGAAAGGCAAAGTGGTGGATGAAATGGAAAAGGGTTATTTGCTGAATGATAAAGTAGTTCGGTTTGCAAAAGTAATAGTTGGAGCATAAGGATAATTGTTCAATTAATTGATTTAGTGAATTATTGATTGATGGGTAGTTGCAGACAATTATTCATTATCAGCTTTAATAATTCGGTAACTCAGTAATTCAATAAATCAATAACTATAAAAACACATGGCTAAAAGAGATTACTACGACGTGCTGGGCGTAGCGAAAGGTGCAGATGCTGATGAAATAAAAAAAGCTTATCGAAAAATGGCCATAAAATATCACCCTGATAAAAACGAGGGCGATAAGGCTGCGGAAGATAAGTTTAAGGAGGCTGCTGAAGCATACGAGGTATTAAGTAATTCTGACAAACGTCAGCGTTACGACCAGTTTGGCCATGCTGCCAATGCACATTCTGCCAATGGTGGCGGTTATGGTGGTGCAGGCGGCATGAATATGGATGACATATTCAGCCAGTTTGGTGATATATTCGGCGGCGGAAGTCCGTTCGAAGGCTTTTTTGGCGGTGGCAGGCAAAGTGGCAGTTCTGGCAGAAGAGTAACGCGGGGCAGCAACCTGCGTATTAAAGTAAGGTTAACGCTGGAAGAAATTGCCAACGGTGCCGAAAAAAAGATAAAAGTAAATAAGCAAATCGTTTGCAAAACATGTGACGGAAGCGGCGCAAAAGATAAGTCGTCCTTTCAAACCTGTAAAACCTGCGGCGGCTCCGGAGCGGTGCGCAGGGTAACCAACACTATATTGGGCCAGATGCAAACTACCAGCACCTGCCCTACATGTAACGGTGAAGGTTCCACCATCCTGTCAAAATGTACCGTATGTCATGGTGACGGTGTCATACGCGGCGAAGAAACCATCAGCATAAATATTCCTGCCGGCGTAAGCGAAGGCATGCAGTTAAGCATGAGCGGGAAGGGTAACGCAGCGCCTCGTGGTGGTTTGCCCGGCGACCTGATCATCCTGATAGAAGAGATCCCGCATGAAACATTAAAACGCGATGGCAACAATGTGATATATGACCTGCACATTAACTTTGTGGACGCCGCAATCGGCACCAGCGTTGAAGTTCCTACCATTGACGGTAAAGTTAAAATTAAGATAGATCCGGGTACACAAGGTGGTAAGATACTGCGCCTGAAGAGTAAAGGTGTGCCGGAAGTAAACTCTTACCACCGCGGCGACCAACTAGTACATATTAACATCTGGACGCCAAAAGCTTTAAGCCGTGAGGAACGCGAAATATTGGAAAAACTGCAAAGCTCACCCAACTTTAAACCTAACCCCGGCAAAAATGAAAAGAGCTTCTTTGAACGGATGAAGGAATATTTTGAATAAGACGGTGAAAGTTAAAGCTGAAAGGCGAAAGGTTTTGAAAGCCCGGGGTTTTAGGATTCCGGGCTTTTGTTTTTTTTGATATTTAGCTGCATATTCGGTTATATTAAAGTGTTATCGCTATGAAAAAATCAGCCCTGCTTTTAACTGTACTGCTATTGAGCTTACTCGTACAAGTTTCAGCACAGTCTTTAAATCCGCGGGCGCGTGGCCTTGGGATTAGCTTTGAAGGCATCCCCGGGAAAAACAATAGCATTACTGATGTTAAAGGCGTGTTGGTTGGCTATAAAACCATTATAAAAGGCGATGCAGCACATAATGGTAAAGACGTAGCCCGTACAGGAGTGACCGTTATACTTCCCAACGGCAGATCGATTGATCCTGTGCCTGCCGGCTGGTTTTGCTTAAACGGCGACGGAGAAATGACCGGCACCACCGTGATTGATGAATACGGATTTAATTACGGACCTATTGGCATCACAAATACCAACAGCGTGGGCATTGTGAGGGATGCAATTGGCGAATGGAATGTTAAAAATTTCTCAAAGGGCAGCACTATTGATTATTCTTTTGGCCTGCCGGTGGTAGCGGAGACCTTTGATGGCGTATTAAACAATGTAAACAGCTTTTATGTACAAAAACAGGATGTTTTTGATGCGCTGAACAATGCCCACGAGGGCCCGATTGAGGAAGGCAACGTTGGGGGTGGAACAGGCATGTCATTATTCATGTTTAAAGGCGGAAGCGGTACGGCATCCCGCGTTATTAAAATAGATACGGCAACTTATACGGTTGGCGTGTTTGTTCAGGGTAATTATGGACGACGGTCAGATTTGATCATATCAGGTGTCCCGGTTGGGAAGGAGATCACTGGCCATATGCCTGTTATTGCAAGTAATAAAAAGGACGGCTCAATCATTATTGTTATTGCCACTAATGCACCGTTGCTACCTGCACAGTTAAAGCTGGTGGCAAAACGTGCATCGTTGGGCGTTGCCCGCAATGGCGGAATAGGGCGCAATGGCTCGGGAGATATTTTTATAGCATTCAGCACAGTGTCCCCCATCGAAAACAAGAAAGGCACCTTAGAAAGCTGGAACGTATTACCTAAAGAACAATTGGACAAGGTTTACGGGGCAACAGTGGAAGCAACCGAAGAGGCCATTATTAATGCGATGATCGCCGCAAAGGATATGACCGGGTTTAATGGCAACACCATTTATGCCCTGCCTCATGATGAGTTGATGAAGGTAATAAAGAACTATAAAAGATGAGATAGCACGGCCCGGGCAGCGTTATTTATTTAGAGACGCCATTACCCGGCTGATACATAATCAATAAATTAATCAAATCCTCTACTTTTTTAAAGTCCGCTTTCTCCACCAGGTAAGCCTGCCCGGTCCCACTATCGTCCCATCCGTTACTGCCGTCGGCATTTACAACAATTCTGCCCTGGTGTAAGGTGTACCATTGATTATATTCTTTTATTGCCACCAAAACAGCTGTTTCGTCCCAGCTTTTACGACCCAGGGAATCTTCCTTAGCCATTGGTATAGCGATACAGAATACATCTTTTACCGGGTCATTCTTTATGGCTTGGTTATGGATCAAAGGCAGGCCCGCCTTTATCTTCGCCCCTATTTCAAATCCGCTAAACATTACCTGGGTAGACCAGTTTTCAAATACATTTTTGGATGCCGCTACGTCCTTCATTACATTAAACTCATAGCCAGATGGGAATTTACCTGCCATACAAACCAGCAGCTTTACTTTCTTTTTAACAAGCTCTTTTCCTGCTAAGGGAGAATATCTATCTGCCCCGGTATTCAATAAGTTGGAAAGATTAGTAAGGAAGCCAACGGTCACTATGGTAACACTATGATCCGGCTGTGAAGCCAATATCTCCCGGTAAAGTTTTACCGCATCTTCCGCGTCATTATTGGTTTGTATTTTATGCGGATATTTAGCCAGTAAAGAATCTGTCCAGTGCTGCCAATCGTGCAAGCTTGATGCTTCGCCTTTGGGAACTCCGACCGGAATACCGGGCCGTTTAAAATAAGTATTAAACACATTTAAAACGCCCGCAACGCCTTCATATTTAGTGCTTGCCATTGTGGCCAAAATTTTAGCCTCACCCCTATCTGCCAGGGCATGTAATATGGCAATAGCGCCCACATCATCATAATCGGGCCCCATATCGCTGTCAAAAATTATATTTACCGGTTTATTTGTTTTTTGGGCGAAAGCGTTTGTGGCGCAGGAAAAATTAAAAATTAAAAGGAAAGCAAATAATCTAAAAGCCATCAATTTATTATTAAAGTACTTTTGTCCCATAAATAATATTGGCATTAAAATCAAGTAAGGCGCGTCCGTCCACGCTATTTGCATTAATCATGGCAAAAACCTCTTTTTTTATGGCATCCTTCGTGGCTTCATCCGCTTTATCCATAACTGCGGTAACCGGTGCAGCAACGTCCATCATATTTCGCCAATAGGTATCGGCATCAATATAATCTGCTTTACCAGTTATTGATTGTTCTGCGACATTTTTAAATCCTGCGCCCGACAAAATACTTGTCATCAGTCCCGGCTTGGCACATCGGAACATACCCGGCGCTCCCGGTACAGGTGCTGCAGGCTCAACATATTTATTTATGATTCCCATTATGGATGTTACCCAAAAATTCTGTGCAGGGTCACCCCAAACAGAAGTCGCCATTATTCCTCCCGGTTTCAATACGCGGTACATTTCATTGGCGGCCAGTTGCATGTCCGGAAAAAACATAAAACCCATTCTGCAGCTGATCTTGTCAAACGTATTATCAGCAAAGGGCAACTCGCTTACATCTGCTACTTGCGTACTATAGTTTTTCAACCCTTTTGCATCGGCATTTGCTTCTGCTATCTGTAACATTTGTTCTGACAAGTCGGTTGCGGTGACTTTTCCCTTCTTTGCTATTGCAGCTATTGTTAATCCCGGTTCACCGGTACCGGCAGCAATATCTAATACAATATCCGTATCCTGTACGTTTAGATGCCCAATAATAGCATCGCCCATTGGCTTCAAAAATTCCATTACCAACTTATCCCACTTTTTCCATCCCTGTGAGAATTTGTTCCAACTTTCTTTTTGCTGCTGCCTGATTTGTTCCTGTTGAAATTCCATGATGTTTATTTACTAATTGGTTAATATTATTCAAAAAGATATCGCCATAGCTTTTTAGATCAATATAAAATCATCGTATCTTGTAAGATAATCTGAGTATATAATAAATATGTTGTAACATTTTGATTTTCACCTTATCTTAATTCAAATCTACTACTTTATTTAGTCAACATCCATGTTAAGTATCCGTAACATTGTTAAACAATACGCCGGGCACACGGCATTAAGCGATGTAAGCCTTGAAGTTAAAAGCGGACAGGTATTTGGCCTGTTGGGTCCGAATGGTGCCGGTAAAACTTCGCTTATCCGAATCATTAATCAAATTACCGCGCCCGACTTCGGCGAAGTTTATTTTAACGGCGAAAAGCTGAATCAGTCTCACATTAACCAGATTGGTTATTTGCCGGAAGAGCGCGGCCTCTATAAAAAAATGGAGATCGGCGAGCAAATGATCTACCTGGCAAGGTTAAAGGGTTTAAGCCGTGATGAGGCTATAAAAAGGTTAAAAATATGGTTTCAGAAATTAGGCATGGAAACATGGTGGAAGATGAAGATAGAAGAGCTGTCGAAAGGGATGCAGCAAAAGGCACAGTTTGTTGCCACCGTATTGCATGAGCCTGAACTCATTATTTTGGATGAACCCTTCAGCGGTTTCGACCCGGTAAATGCCGAGATTATAAAGGATGAGATACTGGAGCTTAACAGCAAGGGTGCTACCATTTTATTTTCTACCCATCGCATGGAATCGGTTGAGGAATTGTGTGATGCCATTGCGCTGATCCATAAATCTCATAAAATATTAGACGGCAGCGTAAAAAGCATTAAAAACTCTTATCGCAACGCAACTTACCTGGTTGAATACACCGGAACCCACTTGGCCTTTGACGGTACACAACCGTTTGAGGTGATAGAAGAAAAAGCAGGTGATGATAATGATCATACCATCCGGATTAAAATCAATGCTACCAGCAATTCAAATGAGGTATTAGCTTACCTGATCCCTAAAACGCATATCAATAGGTTGCAGGAAGTAATACCAAGTATGAATGAGATTTTTATTGAACAAGTAAA
>JAQNCM010000507.1 GCA_029237615.1 Mucilaginibacter sp. | reverse complement strand
GATTTGAGGCCACCGGAATGCTCCGCTCAGAGTTGTCGCTCATGCTTTCACCCAGCGCCCGTTGGTGATGAAGCCATGATCCCCGCAGACCCTGCACAGCAGCGACGGTGTGAGGGTTAGCGGCTCCCGCTGCGCAACGTCCCAACCATTTCCAGGGAAGTTCTTTCCCCACTCAGAGCCATTGAAGCTCACCCAGCCCCGGCACCATGCGCCATCGGGCTTACGGTGCCAGTCAGTGATTCCAGCGGTGTCGCCTTTGTACTCGACGAACTCAATCATGTGGCCGCCACCGATGTCGACAGCGTGAGCGGGTGGGGCGCTCACCGTGTCCGATGTGAGAGCTTCACTTTTCGACATGGCATTCCTCCCGGTGTCCGCAGTCGACACAGTCGCGGTCATCCCACTCGTCGGACCCAGGCCAATCAGCCGTGACGCGCTCAAACTTCTCGCAGGGCTTTGCCACACCAGCGGGGATTTCTCCTACGCAATAGCAGCGCTGGTCTTCGGTGAGCGGGTCTAGCTGCACTGGCATGTTCCATACTCCACGCAACAGGTGTGGGACCAGACTCGACAATGAGCGCACCACGTCATGCGTTTGCCGCAGCTGGGATTGAAGTTGCAGATGGGACCCGGCTCGCCGTGCTGGGGCTCTTTCATGGTGGCGGGTGGCGTCTGATCAGTCACAGTTGCAATACTCCACGCCGTTCGGAAGCTTGCCGCCCTTGCCATGGCAGTCAGGGCAGGCCGGGTCGTTGCTCAACGCGGCGTCTATGGCCTCAAGGGCTCGGCAGCCGGGACACACGATCAGGTCCTCGATGTAGTTGCCAGTCAGCGGCCCAGTGGCCCAGCAACTGCCGGGAACGTCATGTGTCAGCGCCTCTTTCGCCAGCCTCAATGCGGCGCGCGAATCTGCAGAAAGCGGAGCATTCATGATTTCACCGTTTGAGCGGATGCGTGCGCCTTGAGCGTGGCTCGAATGGGGAACCTTCCGTTGCGGCCCTCCTGCCAATCGGTGTATTCAGCGACGCCTCGCTTTACAAGCGCTTCCACCGACGAGGCGCCGAAGGAATCCCCGTCCCATGTTTTGCTACGCCGCCAGTGGCCGCCTGGGTGACGGTACACGGAGCCGTCCCCCGCCTTCATGAATTCGACCAGCGCGGACATGCGCGGACTAAGGTTCACGTTTGCCCCTCGACCGCAACTGGCGGTGGCACAGATTTACGATCACACGATAGGCAGCGGCTGCCGTGTGGAATAGGGCCGTGGACCGGGCATGAGTAGCGTCCAGGCTGCGGGCGCGGCTGCTGCACCGTCCGCTCACACGAAAGGCTGTTGCGGAGAATTATCCAGAACGTATGACGCTTTCGCGCGTGGTGCAGATTCTGCCACTTGCTGCTCATCATCGGGCCCTTCCTAACCTTGACGATCAAGTCACAGACGAGGAACCCTGCAGACTCGGCCATTTTTATGAAATCGACATGTGCCCAGCGGGATCTGTGGTTGTGTACCTGATCAGTAATCTTCGCCATTACAAGCCCCTCCCTCCGAAGGACTCGCATCGCGGACGCCAAGAATCCAGGGTAAAGAAAGGACATCGTGTAGTTCTCGGCCTTTGAAGTAGTCACTCCGCAACCAAATCGCACGTCGAAACCCTTGTTGCTCTTTTCTCTGCCGCTGTTCCCGAAATGTGGCGGGTCGTAGACCAGAAGGTCGTAGGAGCCATCGGGAACTCCGGGCATTTCCCTGTTGTCGCAAATGTAATTCGAGGCATAGCGGGGGTCAGAATCCATAGTGTCCGGCTTAACGCCAGTCCCTTTCCAAATCTTGCCTGTGTTTGCGGTAGCGTCGAGAATCGACAGCTCGAACGCTTCCCGCCCTGTGTAAAATGGAATCGCAGCAGACAGGAACGAAGCATCGTCACCTTCCCATACGCTAGTTAGGCTCACGAGTGACCTTCGTATCAGTGGTGATAGCCTCTTTGCTCATTTCAGCTCCCGCTGAACGCGCGCCTGATCGGCGGCCAAGGCGCTGGCGTACTCGCCGCCGCGGTAGCACTCACCATCCGGATCTGGCGGCTCGCGGTTCATCCACTCCCCGAACGTCTCCACTGTGTCCTGGATGTCACTGGCGCAAGCCTTCAGTTGCTCCTCGGTGGCATCCGGGTAGAAGTGCTTGGCGAGCTCCCAGCATTTGGAGTCGTATGTCTTGATCTTCACTTTTCGTTCTCCCGGCGCTGAATCTCACGGTCGATGTACCAGCGCGCTTTTTTAAGATCCTCGATCGCGTCGGCCTTCAGGTCGGCGCGCCAGATGTACTTGACGGCGTTCCCCAGGCAGAAGCCCATGTGCTCTGTGATCTGAATGCACTCGACCCCGCTCGGGTGCGCGGTGTAGTGGGGCGGATGGTTCACCGTATCGGCCATACGATGTCGCTCAGGGCGTGTCGAGGAACACGTGCCACGAGTTCCACACGTTCAGCCCAACACTGGCCGCGTATCCTTGTGGGGCCGGATACAACGTGTTGGGTGGAACGGCGCAGCTATGGCCGGGATCTGGCTGGAACTGCACTACGTCGATCATGAGACCCGTCAGGTCCCAGCGAACTACCGCGCAGCCGTAGTACCGCTTCACCATGTGAGCTCGGCCACCCAGGCTGCAAGAGTCGGTTCCGTAGAACACCGCTACGACGTAATCGCCCGGTTGGCTGAAGCCGGCTGCAATCGGAGTCGGGCTCGGGTATCCGCACTGCACGTTCAAGACCTGGCGGGCAGTGGGGTTCGGCAGTTCGATCGTTGCGGCGTGGGCGAATGAACAGGCCAGGAGACAGGCGAGCGCGAGCAGGGATTTCATGGAGTGATACCTCGATGGGTGGGGGTGAATTCCGGATACAGCTGTGCTCCTCGAGCCTGGAGCTTTCGGTCCAAGCACAGGTGGCAGACGAGCTGGCCGTGGTAGATGTGCAGGGCAACCGGATGCTGGCCGGTGACCAGGGTGTCGCGCTGGCGGCGGTAGCGGCCCTTATGACCGATGGAGCACTTGGCGCATTCGCAGCGCGAGCCGGCGCGGGCGCGGATGGCAGCGTCGGTGAGGCTCACGGGTGTCTCCCGGAGGCCATCAAAGCAGCCCGGAAGCGTCTACAAACTGGGTA
>JAQNCM010000355.1 GCA_029237615.1 Mucilaginibacter sp. | reverse complement strand
TGTTCCTGCTGCGGATCAGGGCTGCGATCCGCCCTGCTACTGCTTTCGATGCTTCCTGCTGATTGTCATACACCGTTACCGGCAGCTTCTCGTAACGGGTCTCTTCTAGTAAATTTAATCGGGCCATTAAATAAAGTTTATGTGTTATTCCGGTGAAAAATGGATATACATAAAAAATCCCCGCCGAAACGAGGATTTATTCAAACCAACTTAACTATTAAAATTATCCTTACCGACATAAGGTTAATATAAAGACCGTTTAATAAAAATTTATGCATTATCCATTACAAACATAATAAATATATTTTTACAAATGCAATACTTATTAAAATATTTTAAAAAGTTTTATTTAGAGTTTATTTGATATGCATTAAGCTGTAGTTTGTAACAGAATTGTCACTAATCGATTTTCATGGATTAACTTATTAAATTAGGCTTTTTAAACTGATCGAACAATATGAAAAAAACTCTGCTCTTAACCGCGTTGGCGTTATGGTGTACCTTAACTTTCGCCCAAACACTCCCTGATACTGGTTATGTAAGGGAACACTACACAAAAATGGAAAAGTATATTACCATGCGCGATGGTAAACGCCTTTTCACTTCCATTTACCTTCCCAAGGATCAATCAAAGAAATATCCCATCTTGATGACCCGTTCACCTTATAATGCAGCGCCTTATGGTGAAAATTTGTATAAAAGGTCATTGGGACAAAGCCCCGCATTAGAAAAAGAAGGCTTTATTTTTGTTTACCAGGACGTGCGGGGTCGTTGGATGAGTGAAGGTGATTTTGTAGACGTAAGACCTTATATCGCTGATAAGAAAAGCAACAAAGATGTGGATGAAAGTTCAGACACCTACGATACTATTGACTGGATGATAAAAAATCTGCCAAACAACAATGGAAAAGTGGGGATAGAGGGCATCTCCTATCCGGGTTTTTATTCAACAGCATCCCTTCCGGATGCTCACCCCGCCCTGAAAGCTGTATCACCGCAGGCACCTGTTACTGATTGGTTTATAGGGGATGATTTTCATCACAACGGCGCCTTGTTTGAGATGGACGCCTTTGCTTTTATAACAAGCTTCGGTGTACCAAGGCCAAAACCAATTACCCCTGCCGAATTTAAAAATGGGATAAAATATAAAGCGCCAGATAACTATAAATTTTATCTGAATTTGGGAGCACTGCCGAATTTAAAAAAATACTATTTCGGAGATTCTGTAAAATTCTGGAACAATATGATGGCGCATCCTGCTTATGATTCGTTCTGGAAGGGAATGAATATCCGTCCGCATTTAAAAAACATAACCCCGGCAACAATGACTGTAGGCGGATTTTTTGACGCCGAGGACTGCTTTGGGGCATTACACGTATTTGAAGCATTGGAAAAACAAAATCCTGCAAGTCACAAAAACATGCTGGTTATGGGTCCATGGTTCCACGGCGGCTGGGAACGCGGCGACGGACAGTTTTTTGGCGACCAGAATTTCGGATCAAAAACAAGTCTGTTCTTTGAAGAAAATATTGAATTGCCTTTCTTTAAATATTACCTGAAAGACGAAGGTGAAATGGATCTACCAAAAGCATCTGTTTTTATTTCCGGAAGTAATGAATGGAAAAAATTTAACCAATGGCCTCCGAAAAACACCGTTGAAAAAACATTGTATTTTCATGCAAACGGCAAGCTCTCTTTTGAGGCGCCAAAAACTACTGATGGATTTGACGAATATGTGAGTGACCCTAATGCACCGGTGCCTTACCAGGATGGTATACAAGCACGCCGCACAAGGGAATATATGCTGGATGACCAGCGCTTTGCGGGCCGCAGACCTGATGTTAAGGTTTATCAGACCGACACCTTAAAAAATGATATTACTTTAACCGGGCCGGTAATTGCCGATTTGTTAACCTCAACAACCGGTACAGATGCGGATTATGTTGTAAAGGTGATCGATGTATTCCCTGATAATTACTCTGATCCAAAGCCAAATCCTAAAAATGTAACTATGGCTGGTTATGAAATGCTGGTAAGGGGTGAAATTTTCCGCGGAAAGTTCCGTAACTCTTTTGAAAAACCAGAACCGTTTGTGCCAGGCAAAGTAACTGAGATAAAATACAATCTGCCGGATGTAGCGCATACCTTCAGGAAAGGACACCGCATCATGATTCAGGTACAAAATTCATGGTTCCCGCTGGCTGACCGCAATCCGCAGAAATTTGAAGATATTAACCAGGCTAAAGATTCAGATTTTCAGAAAGCAACGATCAGGATCTATCACGATGCGCAGAATAAATCAAGTGTAAAGGTTACCGTTTTAGAAGACTAAAAGGAATTACATAGATTTATATATCTTGCACCGATTGATCATACAACCTTAAATGAAATTAACAAAATTATTAACCGGCCTGCTGTTGATTACCACCTTTGCGGCTAAAGCACAATTGGGGGTACCAAAAGAAAAATTCACGAGAGCTGATTCGTTGCGTGGCTATTTGACGCCATTGCGTACCTGTTATGATATAGATTATTACCACCTTGATGTTAAGTTTAATATCGATGACAAATCCATCAGCGGAAGCAACCTTTTTAAATTTACCGCCGTTCAGGACTTCATTAAATTGCAGTTCGACCTGTTCGCAAATTTAAAGGTTGAGAAGGTAATATATAAAGGTCATGCGGTGCCTTTTGCAAGAGAATACAATGCAGTGTTTGTGACTTTTCCTAAAACCATTAAAAAGGGCAGTAAGGATGAGTTTACGGTTTATTATTCAGGACATCCAACCATAGCCAAACGTGCGCCTTGGGATGGCGGAATAGTTTACGCGAAAGATTCGATTGGTAACCCATGGGTTGCTACTGCATGCCAGGGGGTGGGCGCAAGTATCTGGTGGCCTAACAAAGATCATCAATATGATGAGGTTGACAGCGCACTGATAAGCATTAGTGTACCAACGGGATTGCAGGATGTTTCAAACGGCAGGCTACGTAAAGTAAC
>JAQNCM010000672.1 GCA_029237615.1 Mucilaginibacter sp. | reverse complement strand
TCCTCGCAGCACTCACAACGAGCCTTATCTGGTGGGCCTCATTGGGGAAGCCGATCAATCTGCTTGCTTTGGAGCTTTCCGTAGAAACTTATCCGCATCTGCCGATCATGGTCGCAGCAGACCTGGGCTACACGGCACTGATGATTTTCATGATCAACGCGGAATTCGTTCGGCAGGCCGCAGACGAATACGCGGTCGCGCTATTCCGTACGCTTGATCAACCCAACAGGTCGGGCGCCGTGGTAGCTGAGTGATGGCCGAGCGACGCTACGCCTCATCGGAAGAGATTGAAGCAGCTGAGAAAGCTGCGGCTGAGTATCAGAACTCAATGGCACGCGCTCAATTTGAGCAAGAGACTCAGCGCGACAAGACGCTAGTGCTCATGTCCGGCGGCGCCTTAACGGTGTCGTTCGCATTCATCTCTCATACGGTTGTGGTGGCTCATTGCCGCCTGGATTGCCTGGGTCGCGGTACTGGTGCTCACAGTCGTCGGTTACTCCCTGAGCATCGGCAACTATAGGTATGTCATCAACGCGCTCAGTCGCGGTGATTGGGGGACTGCGCGTCGGGTACCCAAGCTTTCCAACTACATTGAGCCGCTGAACATCACCGTTTCGGTACTAGCCGTCTGCGGCTTCGTCTTTTTCGGATACTTTGCGATCGGCACTCTTGAGAGGATTTCAAATGCGGAAAGCCAAATCACTGCGAGCCCCGGCGACGGTCCGAAAACGAAAGTCGGCGACATACGAGAAGCGCCTGCAGGCAAACTCGGTGCCACCCTCACCGCCGGGGTTCCCGCACCCTAAGAAGCGAAAAGGTCGCACGGAATAGAACGATAAATCACTAAGCTCAAGGGGCGGTCGGACCGTGAACGTCTTCAGACAAGTTGCGAACATTGGAAATGTCAACGGATCTGCGATCGCGGCGCTTTGCCCTGGTTGCAATCGCGAGGGGAATTTAGCGCCAATAGGCCAAGACCTCTCGTTTCATGTGCCTCTGGGCACCACGCCAAACATGGTAAGACCTGTCATGGTCGGGCAGCGCCTATGCCCACACCCAAAGTGCGCGACCCACGTGTTCGTAGTCTTCGAGCCAGGAGGAAAGCTCGTTTGCTCCTACCCTGCAGGACGCGTCGACTTCGTCACCTCTGGCGTGCCAGAAAAAGTTCGGCGCGCGTTTGACCAAGCGCTCGCATGCGCAGCCAACGAGTGCTACGTAGGAGCGTGAATGCTGGTTCGCAAGACGCTGGAAGCTGTGTGCGAAGATCGAGCCGCCACAGGTCCCTAACGATCGAAATCATCGCGCTCAGCAGCAGCACGCTCCGGTAATCGATGAGGCGATCGAGATGGTCTACCTAGGACCGGGCTGGTCGACCCCGAAGAGCTGTAGGCGGGAAGCAATCTCCGGCCTAGGCTGGGCGAAGGTCTCCAGGCCCCGCTCCGAGGACGACGTATTGCGCGACGCCGTTGCCGGTCTGTTCGGTGATGAGATCCTCGATAAAGCGAGCACGGGCCACGATTGCTGCTCGGTAGCCGCTGGTGGCCCGCGCGTCCTTGTTCGGACGCTGCCGCCAGCCGTCGTCCGGCCCCGCCAGCCGCAGGCCGTCTTGTTCTTCGAGCACATGCGGCAGCGGATCGACCTCGTGTGGGAAGGCGCGAAAAACCGGGAACGAAGGATTGTGCGCTCGAGCAACGTTGAGAAGCTCCCGCTGCTTCCGCTTTGACATAGCAAAGCCCAAAAGTAATTCCGCCAAAGTGTCCAAGGCAAGTTGCTCGAGGGGACCGTTTGGACAAGAAGCGGTCATCCGTGGTGACGCTCCGATCGACTCAGTTCGACCCATTGCGGACGCTCATGACACTGGCAATGATGTCCGCTTCCACACCCACCTTGTTAACGCTGACTGAAAATTGGCCAAATGGGTGGTCAAAGTCTGGTCAGCGTCAAGTGGTATGCTCAAAAACATGGCGACAGGGCTCTTCCTGGTCGCGTCCAGCCTCACGCCAGCGCAGTAGTTCGTTTCTGGACCTCCGGTGTGACATGGACGTTCCTTGGCCGATCCGATTTAGAGGAAAGAAGACGGGCGAATGTCAGGCGGGATCAGCGCAATCCGCGGTTTCGACTACCAGGCCACGGTGATCCTGGACCTGTTATTCGATCATTTCGAGCGCCATGGCCCGAGTGCCTCCGTCCGCCCTGAGGGTGAGGACGATCTTGATCTGCGGTGGACTGACGCCGGCGTTGACCGTCGCCGCTTTGTGCAGGTCAAGAAGCCTACCGAAGACGCCCAGGCCCGCCCTATTCCATCGCCTTGGAGCCTGACCGACATCGTTCGCGAGCTCCTGCCCGACGCCGTAGCTCGCCTCACGGGCAACGATCATGAACAGGTCTGGGTGCTCGGCGACGAAATCGCAGCACCGATCCGAGCGCTTTTCGAGAACGTGCCGGAGGCACCCACCAAGACCACGAATGTGTATTGGACCGTCATTCACGGCCTTGCGCGCAAAGAGGCGCAAGTGCTCCTCCCTCCCGGATCGGCCGCAGCCAGGGCGGCATCGCGATGGCACGTGCCCCAAATACTCCCGACCGACGCAGTTGATGCTCAGACAACCCTGGCCGCAGCCGCCAATGCGTTCGGACAGCGCCATGGTCCTACAGGCGCGGTGTTCGCGCAGCGATACGCACAAGAAGCGGCGCGGCTACATGCTCTCCTGCCGGGCATCCTCTGCCGGATCCAGATCCGTGACGCAAATGGATCCGAGATTGAAGTAGCCGAACGGGTGATGCATCGCTTGGAACAGCACTATGGCCTGCAGCGGTCGGTCGTTGAACACTCGCTGTTCCGCAATCTCCGCGGCTTTATCAACGATATTGCCAAACAACCAGCGCGGTCGTTCGACCGGGAAGAATTGGAGACAGAGCTGCGCTGTGTCTGGCCGCAGATGGTCCCCGTCAAGGCGCCGCCACCACTGGAGGACGATCATGTAAGGCGGCCCGCTCTGGCCGCTGCCCTCACCGATCCTGGGGCGGGAGCAGCCGTTGAGGTGGTCGGAATTTCAGGCTCCGGCAAAACCCGATTGGCCGCCGAGGTCCTCGAACGATCAAGACTGATCCATCCGGACCGTGTTGCCCTTTATGCCGAAGTGCGCGCAGGCGTTAGCCTGCGTGATTGCCTGGTGGGAACCGCCTTCTACCTTCGGCGCCGGGGCGTGCCGAAACCCTTTGCGGTGGGGGTCCAACCTAGCGAGGCCGATGAGGGTGTCCTGGCGGCCCTGGCGAAGGCCTTGTCCGAGGTACCCGGCGAGTGTCTGCTCCTGCTGGACCTCGTCGAAGGAAGCGAGCCGCCTGGCTTTGCACGAGAGCTCGCAGCATTCATCCGCGAGCGGCCGTCAAACGCGCTGCGACTCATTGTTTTCGGACAGGAGCGAGCGCTCCGCGAACTCACCACCCTGGAACAAACACAGCTCGGCGTGCGCAGTCTCGACGCTCCAGGACTGAGCTTTGAGGAATTCGTAACTCTGGTCGGGCGACGTCATGCCGAACCAGATCGGGCGGCACTCTGGAGCCTCTACCAACAGATAACCGCCGGTCGCGCGGCTGGGCTCAATGTCAGCCTTGCACGTGCCCTGGCCCGAGCTCAAACAACGGGCGAAATGGTGTCTATTGCGATGCGCCCCGCGGAGGACCGGCTGGCCTACGCAGAGCGAAGCCGCTTTACCCGAGTGACCGCCAGCGCATGCGCGGGCGCTGAGAAGCTCACGTGCTTCGCACTGCCGTTCCGCCGGACAGAGGCCGAAGGTGTATTCCCTGACGATAATGTCGGCTTGGCAATCCGCGAGCTCTTGGACCTTGGGTTGCTGCGCCGGCATGACGGTGAAGCCTTCGAGATGCACGAAACGGTGCGTGCCGGCCTCGAAGAGTTGATCGCTCCGCAGACGCGGCGGGACGCCCATGGCGCCCTGGCAGCCTGGTATCGGGTTCAGGGGCAGACAGGTGCTGTTATCCTCCACTTGGAGCAAGCCGGACGGAGTCAGAAGGCCCGAGACCACGCACGGGAAGCTTTTCTAGCGGGTGAGAGCTGGACGGCACTGTGGCCCTATGTAGCCCGACACGGGCTCGTGTCCGCGAATGAGGTTGTCACCGTCATCGCGGGTATGAGGCGAGTCGAAGGGGACTACCTGCTGCCTGATATTTTCAACCAGCTGGAAGGTCCTCCCGAGACGCTCAGGAACCTAGTCCGCGAACAGTCTGGGCGCGTCATCGCGGATCCCCAATGGGCGCAGCCCATCCTTGAGGCGCTCCTCGCGGCTGAGCCGGGGCGCCTAGACGATTTAATCCAATTGTTGATCCAGGTCGCGCCCAATCCAGAGGCGGCAGCGAGCGCTTTGAGTTGGCTGTCAATCGCTGCGCGTCGCCGAGTAGGCGCAATCGGTCCCTCCACGTTCGCACTGTTCGATCGTCAGCCTGTAGCGATCCAGAGGCCCTTCTTAGGACTCCTCCTGCGCGGCGGTCGCGCGGCAGTGCGGCACGCGTTTCACTACCTCTGCACGCATCCGCAGTTGATCGAAACAGGGCGTGGGAACGGTTGGCACACGTTCCATCTGGAAATCCGCAGCGCCGAGGATGTCGCAGACCTTCTAGCAGCAATTCCAACGGCGTCGCCCGCCGACATGATCCGTGCCCGCGGGCCGCTGCTTGGACCTTTGGGCGGCTTAATCTGGCGCGCGCGTAAGTCGTTGCAAGGTCCGTGCGTTGCCATCCTGCAGGCTCAGGCCCTTGACAGCGATGCGCTCGTCAACTCCATCAGGACCATGGTTTACCTCGGCGCGCCGACGATACTGGATTTGTGCGAAGCTCTCCGCAGCCGCGCCGACGGCGCGGGCACGCTCGCGAACCTTATCTCTGCGATGGTCCCGGCCCTTGTCGACTGGTGCCCCTATGAGGCTCGAGTGCTCGACCAGGCGGCGGAATTCAAGGACCGTACACAAGCGCTAATCAACTTGGCCTGGTCTGGCCGCCGAACTAGACGGCTTGCTCGACCGCCTACAGGCGATTGAGTCCCCGGGCTGGCCTCGTTGGAGCCCTGTCCTTCGCATCATAGCCAGCATAACGCCCTTCGCGGCGGCAATCCCCGTGCTGGAGGAAGCGCTGGCCTCGGAGGACGACAAGGGAGTTGTCCTGCTTCCTCCCATCATGGCGCGCCAGGGACAAGCGCCTGGACCCAATGTCACGACCACACTTCTTCACGCGCTGGCCCACCGCGATCCGTGGGTCCGCGTCAGCGCCGCAGTCACCCTTGCCCGCCGACGGGATCGCGCCGCCTTGCCGCGGCTGATCGAGCGCTATGGGCAAGAGAAGGAATCGAAGGCCCGAGCAACCCTTGCGGCCACGATCCTCGCCTCGGGCGCCGGCTCAGGAACCGACCTGGCTGCACACGCCGGCACCTCCGCGACAGATCTGTGGTGGTGCGTCCTTGCACACCGTACCCGAGACTTAAGCGCTGTGGATCGACTCGTTTCGATTGCGACCGACCCTAGCGGGTTGTGGACTGTCCGGAGGGCAGCGATCGCCGCTGCGGGCAGATTGCCCTACGAGACGGCGCTTGCACGTATCGAGTTCTCCGTGATGGCGGAGCGGTCGCCCTTCACACTCGATCATCATCGGAGCCTCGCAGTTCACGACGCAATTACGACGGTCATTCCCCAGGCGATATGGAGTTTCCGGCAGTTCTACCGCGGTGATCGCGCTGGCTTCATTAGTTGCTTTGAACCCTACTTCGAGGGCTGTTGGAAGGGCACCCTTGACCCGACCGGCCTGCCGTCCGGCGCGGATGCTGCCGGTTGGCTCTATGACGCCATTGTCCGCGGAGGTGGCCCAGAAGGCGCCGCGTTGAATCAACTACTCAACTCGCTGCATGCCCCATTGCTGCAAGCGGCGGTGTTGCGATCACTCCGTTTGTGCGGGCGGCCGGACCGGATCGACGTGCATCTGGCGAGGGCCCGTCACGTTTGGGTAGCCGTGCGGGCCCTGTTGGAGCGCTTTAAATTTCCAGAGCGCGGCCCAGCGTTGGGTCGAAGGCTGCAAATCGTGGTAGCGGAAGCGGAGTGGGCCAATGACAGAGTCGTGAACGATCTCCTCAACAAGCTCGCCACGTTACCAGTAGCGAAGATGGGTTCGGACCCAGCTGCAGTGCCTGCGCCAAGTCCCCCGCCGTTTGTCGCCTCGCTGCTGACTT
>JAQNCM010000339.1 GCA_029237615.1 Mucilaginibacter sp. | reverse complement strand
GCATATATACAGCTATTGATTATGTTGATATATTAAAGGAACTGATTGAAGACTGGCATATAGAAAGTGCTGCGGATTTAAATGAAACCGGAGAAAAAGCCCGTGATTATATTATGAACCTGCCAGCCCGTCTCCTCCGCGTTGCCGAAAGAATGAAAAATCCTATGCTGGAGTATAAATTCAGCTGGATAAATGGGTAGTCCCCGCGTTACAATGCTATGTTTAACGGTATTTTAAATATCGGCGTGGTATATATGTATGTCGAATATTAATCCGGTAATAAATTTATGGCGATCAAGCTAATGGACATGCAACCTTAAGTTCCGGATTATATCATTTTATCAAATTAGGTTCTTTTTTCCACGCGGTCATAAAATCCACCAAATGTATTTGTCTTCACAGCCTCTTCCCTAAAGAAATCACCGGGAAAGCCTAATTGAATGGCGCTTACCTCATCCAGCTTTTGCAGGTGTTCGCTGCTTAAACTAATATCAATTGTTTTAAGATTATCTTCCAACTGATTTGCTTTTGTTGCCCCAACAATCGGAATGCAAGAGAATCCCTGCGCAGTCGTCCACTTTAATGCAACGTTGCCTGCCGAAACGCCTAATTCATCAGCAATGGAAACCACCACTTTGGTGATATTTTCGCTGCGCTCATTCAGGCGATTGCTTTCAGGCTTTATGCGGCCCTGCTCGCCGCGGAGATATTTGCCTGTTAATGCACCGCCACCCAGGGGAGCCCATGGTGTAATCGTCATCCCAAAATGTTTAGCCATTGGAATAAGCTCACGCTCGGGTGTACGGGCCAACAGGCTGTATTCAACCTGTAAGGCAATAAACTGGCTCCAACCCATCAGTTCCGCTAAAGTGTTTCCTTTGGCCACCACCCAGGCAGGAGTATCGCTAATGGCGACGTAGTTTACCTTCCCTTGTCTGGTTAGATCGTCCATTGCGCGCAATATCTCGTCAATCGGGGTTATATCGTCCCAGATGTGGAGATACAATACATCAATAAAGTCTGTTTTTAGTCTTTTAAGACTGTCTTCAACGCTACGCATCATGTTTTTGCGATTATTGCCTGATGCGTTAGGATTGGTGGTATTATCCTTTAAAGTATATTTAGTTGCCAGTACAAAATAATCGCGGTCATGGTTGCTTAAGTATTCGCCAATTATTTTTTCACTGGTTCCAAGTTTATAAATGTTAGCGGTATCCAAAAAGTTTCCGCCAGCATTGGCAAAAGTGTCCATAATTGCAAAGCTGGCGTCTTTATCGGCGCCCCAGCCCGCTTCGGTACCAAAACCCATAGTACCAAGGCATAATTCCGAAACCTTAAGGCCCGAACGGCCCAATAATTTGTATTTCATAGGGTGGAGATTAAAACGCAAATATCCAGTTTTAATGCTCAAATGCCAAGTTGATTTAGTGATTGAGATAATTAAAAGGGCTTGAAATAAAAATACCTGGTTATACGTTAAAATTAAGTATAGAGAAATATTGGTATTAACTGACAGGCAATATTAATCTGCACTTGTAACCTATCGGGGGAATATTTACAACTATGAAAATCTTAAATATCCATAAAACTATTAGCTCTGGCCAATTGCTGTATTTATTACAACAAAAACTAAATCTGCTCTTTCATCAGCAAAGGCAAAGTGACATAGATTTTACATTTGAAAGTATAGGAAGTTTTATTGAAATATATCAACCGGAGCTTTACGAAGGCTTTTTATTTCAGATAGAAGTGAAAGGACAGGAGTTATGGATCACCCGTTCCGAGCATTATGTAGACGATGTAAACTCGCTTACTCTGGAATCTATTTTAAACGAACTATTTGCGGAATTAGCTGAAGATGGAAAAGTTACATTGGTTTTGGAGGGATAATTAAAAGCGTTAAAAGGATAAACAGCAGGCAAAAAAACCGTTTCATACCAGAGATATGAAACGGTTTGCTGTAATAAGGTTTAGGGTATCAGTACTCATTACCCTGATATTTGTTATGCTAAATTAAATTTTTAAGAGCACTTTGTTGTACCGTGTTTTCACCCTTTTTTCACCGTATTTTTACGTTTAATATTACCTAAAGTTAAATTTAAGTATTAAAAGTTAATTATCATTATTGTTGATTGCCAGATCAAAATTGGATCAGGGTAAGGTATAAAAAAAGCAAAAAAATCCCCACTATGAAATACATAATGGGGATCTGTCTAATTACAGACAATTTATTTCTGTTCTTCTTCCTTGGGTTTTTTGTTTTCGCCTTCGGCTTTTTTGGCAACTATCTTAATTTCGTTGGTTTCTTTATCAAAATCAACTTCCATTGTATCGCCTTCACTTAGCTCTCCTTTTAATATTTCTTCGGCAATCGGATCTTCAAGATATTTTTGAATGGCACGTTTTAAAGGCCGTGCACCAAATTGCGAATCGTACCCTTTGTCAGCAATAAACTCTTTAGCTGCTTCAGTAAGGTCTATTTTGTAGCCTAACTGGTGTACTCTATTAAACAGGTAGCTTAATTCAATATCAATGATCTTAAATATTTCATCCTTACCCAAAGAGTTAAATACAATTACATCATCAATACGGTTTAAAAACTCAGGAGCGAAAGCACGTTTCAATGCATTTTCTATCACGCCTCTTGAGTGTGCGTCTGCCTGTGTGGTTTTGGCAGCGGTGGTAAAACCAACACCCTGTCCAAAATCTTTTAACTGACGGGCACCAATATTTGAGGTCATGATAATAATCGTATTCCTGAAATCAACCTTACGGCCTAAAGAGTCAGTCAACTGGCCTTCATCAAGTACCTGTAACAAGATGTTAAATACATCAGGGTGTGCTTTTTCAATTTCATCAAGCAGTACAACTGCATATGGTTTGCGGCGTACCTTTTCAGTTAATTGTCCGCCTTCTTCATAACCCACATAACCCGGAGGCGCTCCAACCAAACGTGATACGGCAAATTTTTCCATGTACTCGCTCATATCAATCTGGATAAGGGCGTCTTCCGTATCAAACATAAAGCGTGAAAGCTCTTTTGCAAGTTCTGTTTAACCAACACCTGTTGGACCAAGGAAAATAAATGAACCGATAGGCTTTTTAGGGTCTTTTAATCCGGCACGTGTACGTTGTATGGCACGGGTTAATTTCTTAATGGCATCGTCCTGGCCGATAACTTTACTGCCTACGGTGTCTGCCATATTCAACAGTTTGTGGCTGTCGGCCTGGCCAACCCGCTGAACAGGAATACCGGTCATCATGGAAACCACTTCGGCAACATTATCTTCTGTAACGGTATAACGTTTTGATTTGGTTTCAGCTTCCCAAATTGCTTTGGCCTGTTCCAACTCTTCCAGCAAGTGTTTTTCGGTATCGCGCAGCTTAGCAGCTTCTTCGTATTTCTGGCTGCGTACTACTTTATTCTTTTCAATTTTTATCAGCTCAATCTTTTGCTCAATATCCAAAATGTTCTGTGGAACATGGATGTTGGTTAAGTGAACTCTTGAACCTGATTCATCCAAGGCATCAATCGCTTTATCCGGTAAAAAGCGGTCGGTAATGTACCTGGTTGTTAAAGTAACACAAGCGTTAATAGCCTCGGGTGTATAAGTAACCCCGTGGTGTTCTTCATATTTTTCTTTTATCCGGTTCAGTATTTCAATGGTTTCATCTGGCGTAGCCGGTTCAACCATTACTTTTTGAAAACGACGGTCTAATGCGCCATCTTTTTCAATATACTGGCGGTATTCATCTAAAGTTGTTGCTCCAATGCATTGTATTTCACCACGTGCAAGCGCGGGCTTAAACATATTTGATGCATCAAGCGAGCCTGAAGCGCCGCCTGCACCAACTATTGTATGTATCTCGTCGATAAATAAAATAACATCCGGTGATTTTTCCAGCTCGTTCATTACGGCTTTCATCCGTTCTTCAAACTGACCCCGGTACTTTGTGCCGGCAACTAACGAAGCAAGGTCAAGCGTTACCACACGTTTATTAAATAATACACGTGACACTTTGCGCTGTACGATGCGTAGGGCAAGGCCTTCGGCAATGGCCGATTTACCAACACCCGGCTCACCTATTAAAATAGGATTGTTCTTTTTACGTCGGGAAAGGATTTGCGATACCCTTTCAATTTCTTTTTCCCGGCCTACAATAGGATCAAGACGACCATCTTCAGCAGCTTTGGTTAAATCGCGGCCAAAATTATCAAGTACCGGTGTCTTTGATTTAATGTCTGATACTTTTTTAGGCTGGCTAAATGATTCTTCTTCTTTAAAATCATCATCGCCTCCGGTTGGTGAACCCGGCATTTCATCAGTTACATCGTTTTTATGCGATTCCACTTCGCTTTTAAATATTTCGTAGTTTACATTAAACTGCATTAATATCTGTGATGCAATGTTATCCTCATCACGTAAAATAGATAGCAATAAATGTTCTGTACCAATCACATCACTCTTAAAGATTTTAGCCTCCAGGTATGTGATCTTTAAAACTTTTTCTGCTTGTTTGGTTAAAGGAATACTCCCTATGTGCACATTGGTGCCGATTGTTCCTTTTACAGCATCTTCAACTGAACGCCTTAATTTGGCGGTATCAACCGTTAATTCTTTCAATAGTTTAATTGCAACGCCATCGCCGTCTCTTATCAAACCCAATAAAAGGTGCTCGGTGCCTATATAGTCATGGCCCAGACGCAATGCCTCCTCTCTGCTATATTGAATAACATCCTTAACCCGCGGCGAAAATTTAGCTTCCATATATATCCTTCCGATTAAATGAACGCCCTAATGTATTAATTTGTTTCAATAATTAAAGCGTCTTGTTTTTACACTTATCAACAATATTATTGCCAAGATTCTAAGTTGAAGATAAAGCAGACATTCAGATGATATGCGATACAATAAACTTAAATATGGTTTAGCAATTTTGCAAATAAAACCCACATTTGCAATGATTTTTTGTAACAAAATCATCAATTTATACCTTTTTGATATAAAAATGGCTAAATGGCTTAATTGACAGTACGTGCTATTTACCCTATATATGACATTATCAGACAATATAGTCAATTATATGACATTACGGCATCAATCACAATAAAAATAACGATTGAAACCCTGATAAGTTATATACGAGAAAATACAAAAAAAGGTTTGCTACGCCAATCATTTGTTTTCCATCCGCACCATCGCCATGAAGTTTGTCAATCACACAAAAATCAAACGAAAGAGTCGACGACAATATTATTTAGCAGGATTCATTATTTGTATTGCATTCCGGCTAACGATAAATGGTGGCTTATGATTATAGTCCCTGCTCATTCTGTAAGCGCCCACACCCACACCATCATTTGCTTTAACCCAATTAGCATAACTACATAAGGATGCTGTTGCTGTTGAATCACCCCCTGGCCGGTCCTGCTTGCCGCTGGCATAAATAAAGCTGTCGCCGTTAACCAGAAAAATTAGTTTGTTTAGTCCATATGTTTTAACTAGCGGACCAAAATCAGCTGTTCCCCTGCCATACCAATAGCGGTTGCCGGTTGTGTATGATTGAAAGTCGACATAATCGTAATTGCTTTGGTAAGGTGTGTACATGGCATTGTCGTTAACTGATCCATCCGTATCATAGAAGAATACCGGCTTTTTGGCTCCTGTTTTAACAACACACTCCGTACAATTAGGGCCATAATATTGGGCAACCGCCAATAAAAAGTTGGGGCCGTTTGTTTGGGGCACCTCTCTGCCAAATGTTCCCGCCTCAAGGTCAATATCGATGCCATCTAAATTATCACCGGCAATATCCTTTGTGTAAGCATTTTTTGCCCAATGGTTATAGGTGCTGGTGGGCGTGGGGTTGTTTTGGTCAAACCCTGGAGGATTAACATAACCCGGTACTTTTGTTGCAGGGTCGTTTATTGAGCCATCAAAATAGGCGTATTTTGGGAAATAACATACCACAATCCTTGTTCCTTTGGCTTGAGCAGCACGCCAGTCGGCTTTTGTCGTATCCCGTCCGGCAAAAAACTCCAGGAAGTCTACGCTGTCCGGAGAGTTAGCAGGGTTATAACTGGCAACAGGGTCGTTACCGTCACCTACTAAAAACCCTAAAAATAGGTGGTGTTTACTGTTTTTGTAAGTGATAAGACTGTCCATGTGGACGCCTTTATCGTTTTGACTTTTTTTACAGCCGACAAAAGGTAGAAGGATGCAGGTTAACAATATTTTACTGCATAGACTAATAATTTGTTTCATACTAATTGTTTTAAGGTTAGTATTATTGCCCGGAGATAGCCATGATCTATTCAAAAGTAACGAATAATGCTGTTATTTCAACCTTATATTACCGCAAATATTTTTTGTTATAATATAACTATTCATTCTAATATCGACTAAATAGCTGTTGATGCCAGCCAGCAGCTTTAAGCATGATAGTGGTTGTCTCAGACAAATAAATGGCTTTACTTTCATGATGATGCTATAAATTATTCATTTTAGCAGATATTTGTTTCACTAATTTTATACTTATGGCAGACGAAAAAATAATTTTTTCAATGGCGGGTGTTAGCAAGATCTATCCACCCCAAAAAACAGTTCTTAAAAATATCTATTTGTCCTTTTTTTATGGAGCGAAGATCGGGGTTATCGGTTTAAACGGTTCCGGGAAATCATCCCTTTTAAAAATAATAGCAGGCATCGATAAAACAAACATTGGTGAAGTGGTTTTTTCGCCAGGATATACAGTAGGGTACCTGAGTCAGGAGCCTGAGCTTGACCCCAACAAAACGGTAAAAGAAGTTGTGGAAGAGGGCGTAGCTGAAACCACTGCTTTATTAAAGGAATACGAAAAAATAAACGAAAAATTTGGCTTGCCTGAATATTATGAGGATGCCGATAAAATGGACAAGCTGATGGCGCGGCAGGGTGAGCTGCAGGATAAAATTGACGCAGTAAACGCCTGGGAGCTGGATGTAAAACTGGAGAGGGCGATGGACGCATTACGCTGCCCAGATCCGGATACTAAAATTTCTGTGCTGTCGGGTGGCGAGCGTCGCCGGGTAGCGTTGTGCCGCTTGTTGTTGCAAGAGCCGGATGTTTTATTACTGGATGAGCCAACCAACCACCTGGATGCAGAATCAATAGACTGGCTGGAACAACACCTGAAACAATATAAAGGAACCGTTATAGCGGTAACGCACGACCGTTACTTTTTGGATAATGTTGCCGGATGGATACTGGAGCTCGACCGTGGAGAAGGGATTCCATGGAAAGGAAATTATTCGTCCTGGCTGGATCAAAAGGCAAAGCGACTTGCCCAGGAAGACAAAACCGAAAGCAAGCGCCAGAAGACTCTGGAGCGCGAGCTGGAATGGGTACGGATGGGGCCAAAGGGCCGTCATGCCAAATCAAAGGCGCGTTTGTCCAATTATGATAAATTAGCATCTGAAGAAACCAAAGACAGGGAAGAAAAGCTGGAATTGTTTATTCCGCCCGGTCCGCGATTGGGGAATATTGTTATCGAAGCAAACGGGGTAAGTAAATCGTATGGTGATAAGCTGTTATTCGACAACCTGAGCTTTTCGCTGCCACCAGCCGGTATTGTAGGTATCATAGGCCCTAACGGAGCTGGAAAAACAACTTTGTTCCGTCTCATCACCGGCCAGGATCAGCCTGACGCCGGTACTTTCCGCGTGGGCGAAACCGTGGCTTTAGGTTATGTAGATCAGCTGCATGATGACCTTGATCCTAATAAATCTGTTTGGGAAAATGTAACCGGCGGCCTGGAAACCATAATGGTAGGCAATAAGCCTATCAATTCAAGGGCTTATGTGTCGCGCTTTAACTTCAATGGTGCCGATCAGCAAAAGAAGGTAGGCGTTTTATCCGGCGGGGAAAGAAATCGTGTGCATTTATCCATCACGCTTAAAAAAGGCTCCAATGTATTACTACTGGATGAGCCCACCAATGATATTGACGTTAATACCTTACGTGCCCTGGAAGAAGCCCTCGAAAACTTTGGCGGCTGCGCTGTAGTGATTAGTCACGACCGCTGGTTTTTAGACAGGATTTGTACGCATATTCTTGCTTTTGAAGGTAACTCACAAGTTTATTTCTTCGAGGGTAATTATTCAGATTATGAAGAGAACCGGAAAAAGAGGCTAGGGGATGTTGCACCAAAAAGGATAAAATATAAGAAGTTGACGGTGTAAACAAACAATACTAAGATTGTCATTGAGGCACGAAGCAATCGCGAACTATGCAGAGTCGCTCTGTATAGTATGCGATTGCTTCTTCGTTCCTCATCGCAATGACAATCAAGGTAACCATTTTCAAATTTTCAAATCAACAAATCTTCAAATTATCCTCTACCAAACCTTTACCCTTTCATTTTCGGCCCTGTACATTTTATCGCCGGGTTTTACGTCAAATGCTTTATAAAACGCCGGAGTGTTTGACAGCGGGCCGTTTACCCTATATAGCTCAGGAGAATGCGGGTCGACGCTTATCCGCATCCGCATGGTTTCGTCGCTGTTTTTAATACGCCATACCTGGGCAAAAGAAAAGAAAAACCGTTGATCGGGTGTAAAGCCATCTGTTTTTTTATCGCTCTTACCTTCGGGCGTATTTTTAAATGCCTGGTATGCAATGGCCAATCCACCTATATCCGCCAGGTTTTCACCCTGGGTTAAGCTGCCGTTTACATGCAAGGTATCCAGCACAGTAAATTTATTGTATTGATCGATCATTACCTTAACGCGTGTTTTAAATTTACCGGCATCTTCGGCTATCCACCAGTCCTTCAGGTTTCCGTCCTTATCATACTGGCGCCCCTGATCATCAAAACCGTGGGTCATTTCGTGACCTATCACTGCGCCTATAGCGCCATAGTTAATGGCATCATCTGCATTTTTGTCGAAAAATGGAAATTGTAAAATGCCGGCCGGGAAAACGATTTCATTAAATGTAGGGTTGTAATAAGCGTTTACGGTGGGTGGTGTCATTCCCCATTCTGTTTTATCTACCGGCTTATTTATCTTTTTGATAGATTCTTTATAATTATGCTTCGCAACCGATACCAGGTTAGCGTAATAGGTATCTTTGTTTATAACTACATCATCGTATTTTTTCCATTTATCCGGATATCCAATTTTTTTTGTAAACGCAGTAAGCTTTTCTAATGCGCGCTTTTTAGTATCAGGGCTCATCCAGTCCAACTGTTGTATGCGGGCTTTATAAACACTTTGCAGGTTATTTACCAGGTCGAGCATGCGTTTCTTCGCGTCGGGGGTAAAATATTTTTCTACATATAACTGTCCTAAAAGCTCACCCAGACCACCATCAATTGCGTAGGAAACTATTTTCCAGCGTTCCTTTTGTCGTTTTTGGCCGCTTAGAATCTTGCCAAAAAAATCAAAGTGTGCATCTCTGAAACTTGTGTTTAAAGACCTGGAGGCATCATTTAACACATCAAATGCTGCTTTGTCTTTCCATGTACTTATAGGTGTGGTTTTTAAAAGAATGTCAAGCGCTTTAAAATAATTGGGCTGGCCAACTAAAATTGTATCGGTTTTTACTCCCATCCTTTTAAAAACATCTCTCAGGTCAATATCCGGCACTTGTTTTTGAAAATCTGCGATGGTATACTTATTATAATTTTTTACGGGATCACGCAACTCTACAGGCGTTAAATGCGATTGCGCAATGTTAGTTTCCAGCGTTAAAATTTCGTTTGCTTTTTTAGTAGCTGATGTAGTGTCTGTGCCGATAAGTGTAAACAATTTCGCAATGTATTTAACATATTCGGCACGTATTTTTTTTGATGCCGCGTCTGTTTTAAAATAATAGTCACGATTGGGTAGATTTAAGCCTGTTTGATCAAGATGAGCCACGTTTTTTGTGCTGATCTTATCATCCGGAGAAACGTAGAATCCTAGCAGATCGCCGTCCCCATCTTTATAGCCATCTGCCGCAAGGCTAATTAGTCCTTTATAATTTTTTACCGAATTTATTTTGGCAAGTAATGGCTTAACCGGTTCGTAACCTGATTTTTCAATGGCTGTTGTATCCAGGCCGCTTTTATAAAGGTCAGCTACCTTTTGCTCCTTGCTTCCTGCCGGATTGTCCTTTGCTGACACATCATCCAAAATAGCATGCAGGTTTTTCAGGTTGTCGTTATCCAGTGTGTAAAATGAGCCCCAACCAATTTCAGAAGGAGGTATTTTAGTGTTTTTTAACCATTTGCCGTTAGCATATAAAAAGAAGTTGTCGCCGGGCTTCACGGTAGAATCCATGCCTGATTTATCGAAAAAGACGGTGCGTTCAAGCGTATCTGTTGTAGAATGCTGTTTGCATGCAGTGATCATGATGGCCGGTATCGCCAGCCAAATAAGGTTTTTCCGGTTCATTCCAATTGTTTTTAATAAATTGTTGTGACTTAATTTAGAGTTAATAAATCACAAGTTACGAGTTTGACTGTTATTTTTGCTATAAATAAAATTTAACTTGTTGATATTTAGGATTGTGTTAACAAATAAATCACATCAAATTGACGTTAATATGGAATTTTATCGCTTATTTTTATAGACCCTAATAAGGTCTACTTAAATTTTAACCAAAAAATAAATTTATGACCTGGAGAAAATTTAGCGGCGAAATTATTCAATCGCCCATAATCGAAGAAGTAGAAAAGGCCATTGAACGGGAGACCAATCTTGGTAACAAACTTAAAGTTTGCATCGGCACCGATTCGCAAGTTAAAGGCAGCGTAACCGATTTTGCTACCGTAATTGTATTTTTACGTGAGCAGCGCGGTGGATTTATGTTCATTCACCAGGAGCGTACCTCTCAAAAGATGAGTATCAAAGAGCGTATGCTTACCGAGGTTCAAAAATCAATTGACATTGCATACAAGCTTTGCGATTTGTTAGATCTTTATGATGTTGACCTGGAAGTGCATGCCGACATCAATACTAACCCGATGTTTAAATCAAACCAGGCTTTGCACGAAGCTATGGGATACATTTTAAGCATGGGCTTTGTATTTAAGGCCAAGCCGGAGGCTTTTGCAAGCTCTTATTGTGCTAATAAAATAGTTCAGTAAATTTTACTGCTGAATGTTTTGTTTAAAAACGTCATAGGTAAACAGGCCTGTATTTAACCCCTTCCTTTAGTTTCGCCATCCTGCGAAGCTCAGCAAACCGACGCTATATATCTCATTTAATTTTTTATTAAAATCGCGGATTTTGACTGCATTTAATATCTTACCGCTGTTTTAATTTTTACATATACTTATGGAACAGATTTCTGTTAGAAAAGCAAGGTTAGATGATCTGGATGTATTATTTGAGTTTGAAAAAGAGATCATCAGAACGGAGCGTCCGTTTGACTCCACACTGAAAGAAGGTGACATTCATTACTATGACCTGGCTTATATGGTTGGTGCTGCCAACGTTGAAGTTGTTGTTGCCGAAATTGGTACAGAGCTGATTGGCAGCGGGTACGCGCGCATCGAAGACGCTAAAATATATTACAAACACCAAAAATACGCTTATTTAGGTTTTATGTATGTTAAGCCGCAGTATAGGGGAAAAGGAGTGAACAATAAAATTATTGAAACGCTTAAACAATGGAGCCTTTCGCAAAATGTCAACGAGTTACGGCTGGAGGTTTATCATGATAACGGGGCAGCAATTAAAGCTTATGAAAAGGCTGGGTTTTCAAAGCTGTTAATTGAAATGCGGAAGGGCGTATAATTAAAAACCGGAAGCCGGAGATTATCGTTGATATAAGTTATGAAGACATACCTTTTAAAAGCAGAACAAACTATTCCTGTAAGTTTGGCGGACGCGTGGGACTTTTTCTCATCACCTTTAAATCTGGCAAAAATCACCCCTAAAGCGATGAACTTTTCAGTAACATCAGATTTTAACCCTGATACAAAAATTTATGCAGGTATGATGATCACCTACAAGGTATCGCCAGTTTTTGGTATAAAGATGAACTGGATGACCGAAATAACTCATGTAAAGGACGGGGAATACTTCGTTGACGAACAACGGTTTGGTCCTTATGCATTGTGGCATCACCAGCACCATTTTAAAGCAATAAAAGGCGGAGTGCTTATGACGGATATTTTAAATTATGCTATTCCTTACGGTATAATTGGCCGTTTGGGTAATACAATTTTAGTTGACAAACAAATAAAAAAGGTATTCAGCTATCGCGAAAAAGCTATTAATGAATTATTTGGTGGGTTGTAACAGGACAAACGCATTAAAATAATTTAAAGAATGTTTGGATTAAATAGTTAGTTTAAGGAGGCACCGAGGAAGCCATAATATGGGGATTGTATCATTCTATAAACAAGCGACCCCTAACGGAGTCAAATGAATGTTACAAAACGGGTTATTGGCTCCGCCTTTGGTATAGAGACGACAATTTTTTAATAAATATTATTGTTGTTGGAATGGGGGGAGCCTCCTTTCTATAGAAAAGAAAACGAAAAAGTTTAAGGCTCCATTAGGAAGCCCCCTCTATGTGGACTGTTTTGGAGCGACAATGGACAGAGTTATTTTAATGCGTTTGCCCTGTGGGTTGTAAGTGGTAAATAGTTATTTGGATTTATCGAGGTTAAACTCACCATTCACTATTCATCATTCACTAATTATCGATAATCAAGCCTGTAAATAAATGCAAGGGTAACGGATGTGCCGTCGCCTGTATTGTGGCCGGATAAGAATTTTCCGCCGCTTAAAAACAATGATACTTCATGTGTGAAAGCGTGCCCGTAGCCTATTGAAGCCTGTACGAATGAAAAGTTTTTGTTTGTTTCAGGTATTGCGGAAACAAATCTTTTGTCATTACTAAAAGAATTTATACCGCTAACGGTTGCAGATACGGTATTTGCGTATTCCTCGTCCAGCGCTAATCCAAAGGTACCTGTGTACCTGTTTTGGATCGGTCCGTTATTGCCAAAATATTGTCTTACGCCATCGGATGCATTAAAATAGGCTCCGAGGTCACCCAGATGCGCCGTACCCGAAAAAGCAAGCTTTAATTCGCCCCCTTCTTCCCCATAGCCTAAGCCCGGGTTATTAGAATATAAGGGTGTGACGGCCGTACCCTGGTTAGAAAAATAGTAAATAAAATCAATATTTGCCAGGTAATACCTTATACCGGTTTCCAGGTCGGTTAAACCGGTGGTAGTTGCACTTGTGGGTGCTACGCTTTGGGTGTATTTATTAATAACATACGGGAGGCTTACCACAGCGGCAAAACGCCTGCTGATGCCATATTCTGAATAAAGTGTAATCCCTAGTGAAGTATATTTTCCATTATTGGGGAATGGTTTTTTTACCCCGGTAGAATCCCATTGGGTGCTGGCAAAAAAGTAACCTACCGATGGTGATATCAGTAAACGACCCGGCCGTACCGGGAATCCGCCATCAGCGAAGCTGATTTGATAACCCGTTATAAAAAGCAGTAAAGTAATAAACAGAATTCTTGTGAAGGTTTTAAAAAGGTTCATATAATAATTTAATGTTAAAATAGTGCAAATGTGTCCCGCATCCATCTGCCTTCGTATAGTACGAATTTCTTGCCTATTTCATGCCCCAGATCCCTGAACACAATAATGTGTTTTGGGCCCTTTAGGCTGTTATAAGCTGAATATACCGTATTGGGCGGCGCAATATTATCAACCAGACCCACACCAACTAATGTTGGGCATTCCATATCTGACGCAAAATTTTTTGCATCAAAGTAATCAAGGTTATTTAATACTTTATTTAACGTTAAACCCGGCCTTGTTGCAACGTATTTGCGTATGTCGTTAAATGGCCATTCAACTTCACTAATCAAATTGTGTATATCGCTAAGTATCGGATTTGCTGCTGAACAGAAGCTTATACGCTTATCTATGCTGGAAGTTGCAATGGACAGATAACCTCCTAAACTTCCTCCTACAGCAATAATATTATCATGCCTTAACTCGGGGCGCGAGTAAATAAAATCTACTGCCCGTACGCAATCCATTATAGCACCACGCAAAATGTAGCGGTTTTTATCTTCTATATTAAGCGTGATATAAGTAGCCCGCCTTACATTAATTACATCGCGGCTGTTACCTTGTCCTCTTATATTTAATGATAACAAGGCAACATCAGGATCAGTACCATATAATGGGATTAAATTAACCTGGTATCCCGGCAAAGCAAGCATTACTGCAAATTTTTTGTTCTTGTTGGTGGTTTTGGGTTCGGTTAACCATCCGCGGATAGTTAAATTACCCAATGATTTCATTTCAACCAAAAATACCCTGCGGCCATCACGGCTTGAATCAGGCATTTCAGTAACCTTAAATTCAGGGGCTACTTTATCCAGTTCCAGTTTGGCAATATGCCAGAATGCTTCAAAATCTGCCGGCTTGCCATATTGTGAACGTATTTCATCGGGCCTGATGCCAAATGCTTTGCGTGTCGTATCGTCATAATCTGATACATTCACCATAAAGTTTATTTTATAAAAGCCCGATGGCAAGCCCGGTATATCGAAGTTATAACTGGTTGTTCCACTGCCAAGTTTTACATGTAATGAGTCGGCTTTAACTTTTTGTCCGCTCTCGGTGGTTACAACATACTTAACGCTGCCAACTTCGTGATTTTTGTAGGTGCTTATTACATCAAAGGTGTAGGACGCTGTAGAATTGAAAATACCATCCTTACTATGGGTGGTTAATGCCGTATTAATGGTGCCTTCCTTATCACTATCCTGCGCAAAAGCCTGCTTTGTGCCGGTTAGTATTGCAAAACAGCAAATTGCGATTAAAAACTTGTTTAAAACTTTCATCATTTACTTATAATTCAGCAATTTAGCATTACTTATATTAATTTTTTGTTTTAACATGACTATTACCGTGCCGGGATTCGCTTAAACTGAAGTCGTTACGAATATACACCTATAGACGGCATCTAAGTTAAACGATCGCCATTTATAAAATAACTGTATTAATTCATATAAAAGTCCTTAAACCTCTATCCCTTTAGGGCGCGGCTGATACCTGATCAAAAAGTTCGATTTACGGATATAGTGATTTAACGGTTCCTCAATAAGTTTAAATAAAATTACCGAAACGGCGTTTAATACGATAAATATGTAAATAAGGTTTAACCAGTCATATTCAAAGGGCGAACGCCAGTTTACTCCCCACTTATCGTACAGGGTAAAAACATAATCGTTTAAGTGGTTCACCCATCCGTGAATCAGGGTATACATCCAGCCTAAATGGATAAGGTAAAAGATATACGAGCTTTTGCCCAGGAGCTCAATAAAAGGGTTGGCCAATATGTCTTTAAGTACAGTAGCTTCGGTAAGCAGGCCGTAGAAGAAAAAGGCCACGGCAATACAAAGAATATAGTTGTTGGTAATGATTCCTATAGGACTTTCTAACCCTGCTGCCCAGGGTTTAGTAATAGGCTGCAGTGCCATTATCAGCACACAAATAAATATTGCAGTAAAGCCCGAATAGGTAAAATTAACCTTTTTTGTACGTGTGAAGCCATTTTTTATCACGATGCGGGCAAGTTGTATCCCCACAAAAAACTCAAAACACCTCCCAAAAAAGGTGAAGAGCATCACGAAGGTGAAATTGCCAAAGAAACCATGCCAGTTAACATGACTGAATATGAGTACCATCAAAATACCCAATAAAGTAATAATTAAGGGCTGTATATAAAATTTGTTATATTTTTTTGCGATAAGGAAAATAATGGGTGCCGAAAAATAAAAACATTCTTCAACTGTAAGCGACCAACCCTGTGCTATACCTGTATCCCAAAATTGATAAAAAAAACCGCGTAGAAAAGTAAT